>JAWBOF010000020.1:0-12156 GCA_038826685.1 Bathyarchaeia archaeon | reverse complement strand
TCAATAGTGCCTCCGCAAATCTCTCAGATCTTTCTTCAACTTTCGGATTTGGGCTTTCCAGCCAACGTAATCGATGTCTACCAAGCCCGCGATGTACTGCTCAAACGTTTGGAGGCGAGACGCAAATGAGCATGTTCAGCGGCTTCCAATTTCGAAAAATTTCAACACCAATTCATAATTTAGACCCACGAATCAAGTTCATTTTTGTGGTCGTAATCTTTGCAATTGCCATCATGTTCAACGAATTCCTCGTGTTAATCATTTTGTTTTTCGCCCAGATTCCCATTGTCCTAGTGGCAAAGGTACAAAGAGAATGGATTCGTTCGATGAGAGGTGCAGCTTTTCTAGCAGCAATAATCTTTGTAACTAACCTAGTTTTTTCCTACATTTATGGGGGCTACCAGCTTACGCCTTGGCTTTTAGAGAACGCGATCGCGTTAACTTTGCGTTTTGTCGTGCTTGTTGAGTCATTTTCCATTTTTTTCCTCACAACTTCTCCGGATCATCTTGGTCTTGCACTCGAACAAAGCCACATACCCTACGAGTTTTGCTTCGCCTTCACGACTGCTGTACGGTTCGTTCCAGTCTTGGCAGAAGAAGCACAGACGATTATGGATGCGCAGAAAGCACGAGGGCTAGAGCTAGAGAAAGGCAACTTTTTAAAAAGGATCAGAAACTACATCCCCATCCTTATCCCCTTGATAGTAAGCGCCATTCGGCGAAGCCTCGAACTCGCCGAAGCTATGGAGTCAAAAGCTTGGGGCGCAATCAAAAGACGAACCAATCTTTACGAGTTGAAGGTAAGAAAAGGCGATTATATCCTTATAATATTAACAATACTCGTATTAATAATAGCCGTCTACGTTCGCCTTTACCTTCCCATTCCGACACTTACAAGCTTAATTAGTCACTAGATCTTTGGCTATCTTTTGGAGATGAAACCGATTGAAGGAAAGAGCGTTAAGAGTAATTTTCGATGAAAGAGAGAAAAACTCTCGGGTACCAAGTCACTTGAAAACCCTTGGCATACAAGTGGAACCGCGTCTTCTTGAAGTCGCAGATTACGTGGTTTCACCAGAATGCGCAATAGAGCGAAAACAAGAGAATGATTTTCTAAAATCTCTCTACTCTGGACGACTGTTTGACCAGATTCGACGTTTAAGCCAACATTATTTTCATCCAGTGCTTATTGTCGAAGGCGAGTTGCCGTTGACTGTAAAAAGAATGGAGAAGCCCGGCGCTTTTTGGGGCGCATTAACTTCTCTCGTGTTCATGTATAATGTCAGCGTGTTTTTTACGCCAGACGCAGAACAAACCGCACAGCTCATCCATAGCCTAGCAAAACGAAAAAACAAAGTTTTACCTACTAACGTTCCCTTTGTGCATAAAAAACCCAAGAGCACATCGATTGAGAAAATACAACTTCACCTAATCGCAAGTTTGCCTGGACTTGGGCCCATACTCGCCAAAAGAACCCTAGAACATTTTCGGTCGGTTCGAAAAGTTTTCGCTGCTTCGGTTGCAGAGCTTTCTTCAGTAAAGGGCGTAGGAAGGAAAAAAGCAGAAAAAATAGTTAAACTCCTTGACGCTGCGTACAAACCAGACGCAAATAAGGGCAGACAAATGATACTTTCATAAAAAACATCGGTTACCACAAGATTTTTAACAAGATACCCGCTATTGCCTTCTTGCAGAGTGTGAAAAAATTTGAAATGGTTGAAGGCAGCAGCGGAAGAAATCATCTCTGGCGCAAGTAGAGCCATCGAGACTCTTGATCCCGAAAGCGTAGAAAAACTCATAGAGATGCTTGTTAATTCTAAAAACAAAAAAATCTTTGTCATCGGCATGGGCAGAAGCGGATTCGTCGGCAGATCCTTCGCGTTGCGTCTAATGAATTTAGGGCTCAACGTATACTTCATAGGCGAAACCATTACACCGGCAGCCGAAGAAGGAGACCTTGTTATAGCCATTTCAGGTACAGGCGAAACAAAAATGGTAGTGACCGCAAGCACGGCGGCTAAAGAAATCGGAGCGAAAGTCGTCGCAATAACGTCTTACGAAAAATCTTCTCTTGGAAAAATTGCAGATCACGTCGTATGTATCGGTGGTAGAACGAAAACTGGCTGGCCAAAAGAAGAGGATTACATGGCAAGGCAAATTATCGGCGAAAAAGAATCAATAACACCGCTGGGTAGCATGTTTGAGAATAATTGTATGATTTTTCTTGACAGCCTTGTTGTGGAACTTATGTACGCGCTCAAGAAGACTGAAAAAGAACTGAAGGCAAAACACGCCACAATAGAATAGAAGGAGATGGAACCATCCGAGCGAAATGGAAAAAGAAACGCATGCGAAAACAAAAGAAAAAACGCCAAAAGAGAAGAGAAAGATACAAGTAACAATAACCCAAAATCAAACTGCATAACGCATAATTTCTTTAGGTGAAAAAACGCCAAGCACTGTTCTTGGGAGCCTCTTACCGATTTTCGGAATTAAACCAGCAGCATCAGTTCCAACTTTACAAATAATACTTTGTTCGAGTAACCCTAAACTTTCCACTTCTACAACATCACGGAAATGCCCAGCCTCTTTTACAACGTTTTCGACTTTTTCAAAAAACGCGCCTAAAACAACGACCCTGTCAAGATTTGAATTTACCCAACCATTAAATAACATTATTTGTTTTTCGCTTAATTCTACCAAAAAACGTTTTTGCAATGGTTCTACGGATTTTATTAAAACTTCCAGAGGAAAATTGTCGAGAAGACAGAAAAGCTTGGCAATTCGTTGGAGAGGCATTTTTCGCCCATCGACGAGCTGGGCTTGTAAATGTTGTAAAGGGATAAAAGCGTCAAAGAACGAAGGAAAAAATACGCCCAAGTCGACACGCATTTCTGCAGAGTTACCTTGCGAAGAAACTACTCTCCCGGCGTAGACGAAGCCTTCCTTCACCTGAGCAGCATCTGTAGGCGCCAACCCAAACTGTTTCTCAATCAATCTTATCGCCACTGCTGCGTCTTCGCCTCCGATCTCGACGCGAATCCAGCTGCGCTCTGTGGCTTCGGCGTGAATGGTGATTTTGAGATCTCCACAAATCGCTTGAAGTCTAGACTCGACAGATTTAACCGATGAATCTCCATACAATTTCTCGAGCAAAGTCACAGTAGGCATCAAAACTCACCGAGCAAAGATTCGAATTCCCTTTGGATCATTCGTAATCGTGCATTTGCCGGATGGTTTTTTCCAAGTTTTTCGGATGTTTTCGCGATTGTTTGTTCAATGTCCACTCTTTTTGTGCCTTCAATAAGTTTGTCTGCGTACGTTACTATTTTCTCTTCCAAAGTTTCAGGCATGTAGCTTTTTTCAGGCCACCCCAACGTTTTTGCCTCGGCCTCCGGGATACCCGCACCAACGTGTCGTTCAATAATTCGAACTATGGGGTCTGGTAAGGCAAATGATTTGGCGATTTCCGCGCCTGCAATCGCGTGGTGTACGCTGTGGGTTTTTGAGCGACCGATGTCATGCAAGAGTGCGCCTACTTCGACAAGCTTCAAATCAACGACATACCCTTTTTTTTGAAGAATTTTGGCGATTTTAACCGCAAGTTTTGAAACGTTTTTGCAGTGTTGGACAACAGTTCTTGAACAGCCGCTTTTTTTGAGAAACCTTAAAGCCATTTCCCGTGATGGTAGGGTTTCACTCACCCAGTTCCTTCCTCAACTGTTCAACTTTTTTGTTTAGAATTTCTATAATTTTGCTGTTGTCAAAGTGCATTAAGGGTTTAGTGCATGTTGGGCAACGGAAGACGAGTTCCATGGCTTCTTCGAAAGGCACCCGCTTACAACCCGGAGTATGGCAGTAATAGAAATCGTGGCTTTTTTCATAATTGAGCCTAGTTTGCAACTTTTCAAGGACACGACGTTTCTGGTTTAGAATGAAGCCTTCAAGCTGGTCAGGCTGGAGTTTCCAGTGAAAAATAAACCAACCTGTATTTTCATCTCGTGATCTTCTTAAAGAAACAAGAGAATGGTCATAAAGTTTGTACAGGATCTTTCTGACGGTGTTTAGGCGTATTTCAGTTTTGTTGGCGATTTCATCGTCTGTGATTTCGTTGGAGTCCTTTAGGATTTCTATGACTTTTATTGCGTCTTCGCTTCCTACGACTTCTGCGACTTTGCGCAGTGTTTCTTCGTCAACGAATGTCAACATCGAACGAGCCTCTTTTTACAAAACGCTACTCTTAACCTTTACATAATATATATCTGTATTGGAAAACTTAAAGTTCACTCTGGATTCCGACTAAACATTACGCTTTACCACATGTTTCCCATGGGGTTCCGGGGTCAATTTTATCTTCCAATTCTTAAATTCCCACTCTAACTCTTTACCTTCAAAAAACCTATCGAGAAACACGGCCAAACTAGAGCATTCTGAGTGCGGTTGATTCCCTATGGCAACGTTGAAATCTGAAATCTTGTAAAAGTCGCTCGGAACCTTTTGGCTTCCTACAATCACCAGCACGTGTTTTCCTGTTGCTTTTATTCTTTGTAAAACGTCGCTAGTTTGAATGTTTTCTCCATACATGGTCAAATGAACAACTGTTCCGTCTTTGGCTTTCCAATCTTTAACAATTTCTTTCCAGGGAATTCCCATCTTGAAAGCGAACGGTCCGCCCCATTGTTGCACAGTTCTCTCTATCGTTGCCTTAATTTTTTCATCTTCAACGTCTGCCAAGAAAAATTCAGAGGCACCAAAGGCACGCGCTGCAAGCACAAGGTGGGTGGTGAGTCGTTCGTCTCTAAAAGCACGATGTCCCCACCTTAATACTGCTACTTTTTGCATTCAATTGCCCCTTAAATCTATTGATTTAAGACAACGAACTTTCCGTTAAGTTTCTCTACCCGTCCCCTCACGATGTCGGCGAAATCAGGAACTGCTTCAAAAATCACTGTTGCACTATCGCCTTCATAGTGCACCTTTTGCACGTTTGCGCGGGTAAAAAGCCATGAAATGAAGGATAGTGAATCGTTTGTTATGGGAAGTGTGAATGCTGTTTGGATATACTGTTTCAAGAAATTCGTTAGTTCAGCCTTAAGACGATGTATGTTAGTTTTCTGTAATGCAGAGAGCGGCACAATGTTTGGCGCAAGGTATTTTAACATTTCCGCCTTCTGTTCAACTTCTTCTTTCGAGAGTAAGTCAATCTTGTTAAGCGCCGTGACCATGGGAATCCCAGACGCCCCTATCTTCTCAATAGTGTCTAGGCTACATGACAGTTTTCTTTCAATTTCGTTCTCGGACTCGCTCAAGTCAAGCACTAAAAGTATCAAATCGGAGAAAATAGTTTCTTCAAGCGTAGAGTGAAACGCTTCAATTAGAGTTATTGGGAGACGGTCTATAAAACCAACAGTGTCAGTTAACAATGCTTTCTTTCCAAATAAATCAATTATACGAGTTGTTGTAGAAAGCGTCGTAAACAACTCTAGTCCGACGGGCACGGTTTCTTCGGCGAGTGCATTAAAAAGCGAACTTTTTCCTGCGTTTGTGTAGCCCGCCAAGGAAATTGACGAAAACCCTAATTCAATCCTTCTTGAACGATGCAAGCCCCGTTCTTTCCCTATTTTCTTAAGTTTATTTTGTATTGTGTGGAGTTGCCGCTTCACGGCTTCGTAATAGACATCTACTTCATACGCCCCTAGTCCCATGAAGCCAGGTTGCTCTTCAATTTTCGCCAGTTTCACTCTTTCCTTCGCGTGTGCAAGTTCATATTTTTGTCTAGCTAGTTGGATTTGCAGTTTTGCTTCCTTTGTCGAAACTCTTTTCGCAAATATTTCTAGGATTAGTTGAAAACGGTCTATTGCTTCGATTCCTGTTGCTTTGGCAAGATTGTAAGCTTGAAGGGGTTTTAAGTCATTGTCAAAGATTATTTTCTGGGCGCTTGTTTTAGACACGAGTTCTTTTAATTCTTCAACTTTTCCGCTTCCGATATGGTAATTTGGGTCTGGCTTTCTTATCTGTTCAAGCCTCCCTACCACGGTGTATCCAGCGGATTGAGCTAGGCTTTCTAGTTCTTCGAGGCTTGAAGGTTCTCGTTGGAGGCGACGTTGGACAATGACGGCTTTCGTTTCTTACTTTTCCTCCGGCTTTTCCTTGGTTTTAATCAGATCGCCCAGCGTGAGTTCCTGTTTTTGCCTAGCTATTGCAAGGGCTTTTTGTGGAAGTTTAGGTTCTGTGAGCGGTGCGAAAAGTTTAATTTTTAAAGTGCGCTCAAGTTTTTCTGCAAGTCGCTGGGTAGGCTTCATTTTTCCTGTTTCAATTTTTTTGAGAAGTGAAACTTTTTCGTTGATTTTTTTGCCCAAGTCTTCGTGAGATAAACCGAGTTTTTCTCTTGCATGCCGAACTCTTTTCGGGTAATCCCCAATCAATTCAAGCGTTTCTTCTGTTGGCTTTTGGCTTGGGGCGATTTTAAGCATCGTTTTTGGTTTTGGGGGAGACATGGGCAAATTCTTGGGTTTTGATTTTTCAGTTTCCCAAAGTCGTGTTCCATAATGGGCGCATTCGCTGCAGACGAGCATTTTTGCGCCTTCGATTATGGCTGTGTATTGTTTGCCGATTATTTTGCGTCCGCATACTTCGCATTGCATGTTGGTCACATCTTCGTGAGTGAACTGTATTTAAATTGCGTTCGGTTCTTTATAGTTGTCGAAAAAGGAGAGTTGAAAAATTGAAGAATGACGAGGCACTGCTACGAATCAGAAAAACTGCTGATTACCAGTTTGGCAGTGGAGTTGGCGATGTGCTGTTTCCCGATGATGTAGAAATCCATTTTTCTAAACAGACAGGTAGGATCCGGCATGTTTTTTTAGATGGCGCTCTTCTCGCTACATTACGACCTAACGATGGCATGTTCTCCTTAACTCTTAAGGGAGCAAACCGTATCGCTGCAAATGTGAAGCCTTTATGTCAATGGGTTAAAGTACAGAAGGAAGTGGCTGAATTTGTTAGAATGGGAAAAAACGTTTTTGCTAAGCATGTGTTTGACGTCGACGATGAGATTCGCCCCAAGGAGGAAGTTATAGTATTGGATGAGGAAGACAAAGTCATAGCCATAGGCAGAGCGGCTTTGTCGGGAGAGGAGATGAGATCTTTTAAGCATGGAATAGCCGTACGTGTACGCAGGGGTGTAAGCCAAGAGGCAGAGAAAGTTTAGAAGGGAAAACGACGAATAAATAGTGATTGGAGTGATGAATGTTGCGGCGTGTCAACCCGCGTGAAGCACGCAGAATGATGCAACGTATGGGCATGAGTATGGATTCTATTCCAGAAGTTGCCCAAGTGATAGTGAAAACCGCTACTAAAGAAATAATCATAGACGAGCCAGAAGTCGCCATTCTCAACATGCAAGGACAAAAAATGTATCAAGTTATCGGCGGACGGGTGACAGAGAAGGCAGTCGCGGTTGAGAGAAAGTTGAGTATACCCGAAGAGGACATTCAACTAGTTGCAGGTCAAACCGGCAAAAGTTTTGAAGAAGCAAAAAAAGCCTTGGAAGAAAGCGGAGGCGATTTGGCAAAGGCTATTCTTCTACTACAGGGAAAATAGCTAATGACACATGCAGTTACGGTAAGTTATATTTAGTTCTTGGCTTGATAGTTAGGTTTGTTTGAGGTGAGAGAAGGGTTGAGCGAAAAAGAATTGAAAGAGGTTGGTAAAGTAACTCATTTTTTCACAAAAATCAGCGTCGCTATTGTGGAGTTGTCAGATACGTTAAGTGTTGGGGACAAGATTTTGATCAAAGGGCCGTCGACGAACGTTGAACAGACGGTGGATTCGATGCAGATAGAACACAAGAACGTAGAAAAAGCCACAAAAGGCCAAAGTATCGGCTTGAAAGTAAGTGACCGCGTTAGAGAGAACGACATAGTTTACAAGGAAATTGTAGAATAGCGTGTATGCTTAGAATTGTTTTAGTATGTCTTGTTTTTCCATTATGTAGCCGCAGTAGTGGCATTTTACGCTTAGCGGTTCCTCGCTTTCCACATAAAATTTAGGCTGCACTGGTTCGTTGCTGTTTGAGACACATGCCGGATTGGCACATTTTATTATGCCCTTTAAAACCCTTGGGAGTTTGACTTCTTTCTTTTCAATCACTTCATAATTACGTATGATATTTATTGACGCATGTGGTGCTAGTAACGCGATTTTGTCTACTTCGTCAGGGTTGAGTTCTCTGCCTTCGATTTTCACCATGTCTTTCTTGCCCAGTTTTTTGCTTGCAACATTCATTGCGATTGTCACGATGCCTCCATCGGTTCTGCCCGCAATCCCGAGAATTTTAGCCACGTCCATGGCGTGACCAGCAGTGATGTGGTCGATAACGGTGCCGTTTCGAATTTTTGCCACGTAGAGCGTTTTCTTCGGCATAGTTTATTCCTTCTTTTTCTCTCTGTTTTTTGTGGAAGTAACTAAAAGAGTTATCTATAACCTGCGCGGTTTTTGTGTTGGTGTTTACCTTGGAGTTTAAGGGTAGAGACATAATTTCGATTAAGGATTTCACGCGACAGGAAATCGACTACATTCTTGAAACCGCTAAAACGATGGAACCCTTGGCAAAAAGCGGTTCAGACATGCTACGTGGCAAATTGCTTGCAACGTTGTTCTTTGAACCCAGCACGCGCACAATGTTGAGTTTCGAGTCTGCCATGCATCGTTTAGGCGGTTCAGCTATCGGCTTTTCTGAGCCTGGTGTTTCATCGGTTAAGAAAGGCGAAAACTTGGCGGATACAGTACGGGTGGTCGAAAGCTACGCAGACGTTCTGGTTCTCCGGCACCCGTTGGAAGGCGCGGCTCGTTTAGCAGCAGAATTTGCTTCGGTGCCCATTATTAACGCAGGTTCAGGTGCAGAAGAGCATCCTACCCAGGCTTTGTTGGATTTGTACACGATAGTGAAGGAAAAGTATACAATTGATGGCTTAAACGTTGCTTTGGTGGGCGATTTGCGTTACGGACGTACAGTTCATTCTTTGTCTTACGCGTTGTCGAATTATAAGGTGCGGTTGTTTTTGATTTCGCCTGAATCGTTGCGAATGCGGAGAGAAGTGTTAGAAGCTGTGAAGGGCAAGATGAAAATTGTAGAGAAAACAGCTTTGGAAGAAATTATTTCAGAACTGGATGTGCTTTATGTGACAAGAATTCAGAAAGAACGATTTCCCGACCCTGCAGAGTACGCAAAAGTGAAAGGTGTTTACAAAATAGATTTAACCTTACTGAAAGCCGCTAAAAAAGACCTAATAATACTTCATCCACTGCCCAGAATAGACGAAATAGCGCCAGAAGTCGACGCCACGCCACACGCTCGATACTTCCAACAGGTTTGGAACGGCATAGTCACAAGAATGGCCCTACTAGCGCTAATATTAGGCGCTACGGAATAGCCAAGAAACTGGATACCAAAAATTCCACCATTTAAGAAACACACGCTGTTCTCTAACGATTTTTGGATCATTAAAGATACTTTAAAAAAAGAAAGCACACAAACATCTTTAACTTGCTTTTTTCTCGCGGGTTATGATATGCCTTGCCGTCATAATTCCTGACGCGGATGCTTGAACTAATCCTCGCGTGATGCCTGCTCCGTCGCCGATGGTGAACAAGTTTTTAATCTTGGTTTCTAGGTAGTCGCTTAGCTCCACGCGGCTGCTGTAAAACTTTACCTCAACGCCGTATAATAACGTGTCTTTCCCGTTTACGCCCGAGGCAATTTTGTCTAGAGCTTCGAGCATTTCGCGGATGTCTGCTAAATAACGGTATGGAATGACGAAACTCAAATCTCCAGGCGTTGCGTTTTTCAAAGTGGGCACAGTTAAGCAGCGTGTGATGCGTTCCTCGGTGCTTCGTCGTCCCGTTTGCAAATCGCCTAATCGTTGAACGATGACGCCGCCGCTGAGGAGGTTTGTAAGCCGTGCGATGTATTTACCGTAGGCTATTGGTTCTTTGAACGGTTCAGTGAAACGTGTGCTTACGAGTATTGCGAAATTAGTGTTTCTTGTTTTGCGTTCTGCGTAGCTTTGGCCGTTCACGGTTAAAACGCCATCGTAGGATTCGGTAATTACTTCGCCGTAAGGTGCAACGCAAAAGGTTCTAACATGATCGTCAAAACTTCGACTGTAGTAAACAAGTTTGGGTTCGTATAAAACGCTTGTCAAAGGCTCCAGAATCGATGCGTCGACTTCGACCCGTACACCAATGTCGACTGGGTTATTAACGGTCTTTAAGCCCAAAGCTTGCATTTCGCTTTTTAGCCATTCGGCGCCGACTCGGCCAGGTGCTAGAATTACGTATTTGCCGAAGATTCGTTCGCCGCTTACTGTTTCTACGCCTTCCACTATCTTGTCTTTTACGATTAAACCTTTCACTTCTGTTCTTGCACGAAACTCGATGTGGCTGTTTAGGTGTTTCTGCATTTTTCGTAGGGTTTGTGCGCATACTTCGGTGCCCATGTGGCGAACTTTTTGTTCCACGAGTTTTAAGCCCGCGAGCGTTGCTTTATGCTCGAGTTCTTCGATTTTGTCTGCATCCATTCCGTAAAGGTTGTTTGGTGCGCCGAATTTTCGATAAATGTTGTCAACATAATTGATAAGTTCTGCCAGTTTCTCTTGGCTGATGTAATCGGTAAGCCAGCCGCCGACTTCTGTTGAAAGAGTTAATTTGCCGTCGCTGAAGGCGCCGGCGCCTCCCCAGCCACTTAAAACGTTACATGGAGCGCATTTTGTGCATCCCCAGCCGCGGCTTGATAGGCATTTGCGTTGGTCGATGTCTGAGCCTTTGTCGAGCATTAGGATATTAAGTTTGGTGTTTTCGGCAAGTTCGAGCGCTGAAAATATGCCGGCTGGACCAGCGCCGACGATTATTACGTCGTATTTGGTAGGCATTTTTTAAGCCCAAAACAGAATGGCACAAGTGCCTTATATGCTTAATGATTTGGCTTGTTGTTGTGTGGTTACATAATGCCCTTCTTTCTCCCCTTTATGTATGATCTTATTAGGCTTCAGATAACACCCAAAATATAAACAAGAACTCGCGGTTTGATTAGGTTGGGTTTATGGTTTTGTTGCTTATTTTGTAAAACGGTCTGATTGTTTAATTTACTAAATTTGTTGAAGTGGGACAGAGTGACTGTGTATAACTATGGTGACGAGGCGGTAATTATTCACGGTAAAGATTGGATACTAGAGAGTAGACAATGTTCCGAAAACATACGCAAACTCGTATAGATAAATACACCCACCTTTTTAACAAAGCCCCTTGGAGCTCAAGGCGTAGAGTACATTAAGTTTGGCAAAAAGGACAAGACGATATGGGGGGGATTCCACTGTTTGATTCAAAAATTCGTTATGTTGTAGAGATAACGCTGGATAAAACTCTGTTCTGGTAGTTTTCCATGTTTATTTAAATTTTTATCTAAATAAAGTTTAAATTTTTAAACATTTAATGATACATGTATGGGATTCGATGTCGTCATAGTGTTTGACTTTGGTGGACAATACTGCCACCTCATTGGCCGAAGAATCAGGGAAAATAATGTTTATTCCGAAATTGTCTCTCACGATGTAACGTTGAATGAAATCGAAAACTACAAACAAAAATTTAACATCAAAGGGTTGATTCTTTCCGGCGGGCCGCAAAGTGTTTACGATAGAGAAGCGCCGAAACTTGATCCAAGAATTCTTGACACAGGCTTACCCGTGCTCGGGTTATGTTATGGGCATCAACTTTTAGCCCATCTGGCTGGCGGGGTTGTTAAACTGAGTTGCAAAAAAGAGTTCGGTATCACCGTTGCAACCATCGACCGCGCCGTGGGCGTTTTAGAGGGGCTTGCTAATCAAGAAAAAGTTTGGATGAGCCACGGCGACACTGTTTTTTCGCTTTCATCTGATTACGAAATTCTTGCGCATACTGAACATACTCCGGTCGCCGCGTTTCGACATAAGCAGAAACCGATTTACGGGTTGCAGTGGCATCCCGAAGTTATTCACACCGCGAACGGGATGAAACTGCTGCAAAACTTTTTGTTCAACGTTTGCGGATGCAAACCAAACTGGACAATGGAGGATTTTATTGAAAGAGCAACAGCGGAAGTAAGACAACAAATCGGCA
>JAWBOF010000019.1:8600-12240 GCA_038826685.1 Bathyarchaeia archaeon | reverse complement strand
CATGGATAAATCCAAATTTGGTGCTAGAATTGGTTCTTTCTGTCAAATGGTTGACGCATGCGGGTTTTCAGATAAAGGCGGGAAACAAGGTGATCTACATTGACTTGGAGGAGCATTGCGAAGCAGAGGAGAAAGCCGACTTAATCCTCGTCACGCATTCGCATTATGACCACTGTGACGCTGCAAAGATTGAGAAGGTTCGGAAGAAAGACACAGTCGTCATAGCGCCCAAGGATTGCGTTTCAAAAATCGGTGGAACCGTAAAATCGCTTGTGGCTGGAGAAGAGGTTACTGTTGGCGGCGTGCGGGTCAAGGCTGTGGAGGCTTACAACAATAAACGCTTTCGGTCGCCTGGAAACCCTTTCCATCCCAAGGGTTTCGGTGTTGGCTATTTGATAACAACCGAGGGTAAGACGGTTTATCACGCTGGCGACACGGATTTTATTCCTGAAATGCGGAGTCTTAAAGGAATAGATGTGGCTTTGCTTCCGACGGGCGACACGTACACGATGGATTATGCTGATGCAACCGAGGCTGCGTTGGCGATTAACCCGAAAATCGCGGTGCCCATGCACACGTGGGGCAAGGACATGTCCGAGTTCAAGAAGCGCGTTGAAGCATGCTCGAAAACAAAGGTTTTGATTCTGCAAGAAGGCGAAGAATTCCAAGTGCCCTAACGTTCACTTTAAGTGGCGAAAAATCCTACGGAAAACCTATAATCTTCCGTTCTCACTATTCCTAAGTTAAAATTTCGCAGAGATGCATGTTCATGAAGCAGTTGCCGAAGGAGTTTAACGTTCTCGAAATCGAGGCAAAGTGGCAGAAAAAATGGGAAGAGATGGGTATTTACCGTTTTGACAGGAAGGACAAGAAACGCCCCACCTTTAGCATTAACACTCCTCCGCCTTATCCGTCAGGCGATTTCCACATGGGCAACGTCTTGAACTGGACATACTTCGACATGGTAGCCCGCTACAAACGCATGCGAGGCTTTAACGTCCTTTTTCCCCAAGGTTGGGACTGCCACGGCTTGCCCACCGAAGTCGAAACCGAGGAGTTCTACAAAATCAAAAAAACCGACGTACCGCCGGACAAGTTCCGCAAACTGTGCGAAGGCTTCGTCAACAAGTACATCGAAATCATGAAAAAAGCCATAATCCAAATGGGATGCTCGCCTGACTGGACAACCGAGTACCGAACTATGGATCCCGACTATTGGCGACGCACCCAACTCAGCTTCATCCTACTCTACAAGAAAGGCTTCATCTATCAGGGCACACACCCGATCAACTGGTGCCCCCGATGCGAAACTGCCATCGCCGACGCAGAAGTAGAGCATGAAACTCGAGAGGGCACGCTGCACTATGTTAAGTTCCAGTTAGCCGATAGCAAAGAAACCCTAACCATCGCCACCACACGCCCCGAACTCTTGCCCGCCTGCGTCACCGTAGCCGTCAACCCGAACGACGAACGCTACAAGAAACACATACACAAACAAATCCACGTACCAATAGCCGAACGAAACGTCAAAATCATCGCCGAAGACATGGTTGACCCCGCCTTCGGCACGGGTGTAGTGATGATTTGCACGTATGGCGACAAAGCCGATGTCCAAAGCGTCACCAAACATCACTTGCCAGTAATTATGTGCATAACAGAGACGGGCAAAATGAATAAAAACGCGGGAAAATATCAGGGTTTAACGGTTGCTGAAGCCAAAAAAGCCGTTGCGGAAGATTTGAAAAAGCGGGGGTTGCTGGAAAAAACAGAAAGATTGCAGCAAGAAGTCGGTGTATGCTGGCGATGCGGCACACCCATCGAAATTCTAGAACGAAAGCAGTGGTTCATGAAAACCCGCGCGTTAACTGACCAAGTTGAAAAACACGCGTTAGAGGTTAAATGGTACCCGGATTACATGAAAGCCCGTTTAATCGATTGGGCAAAATCTCTCGACTGGGACTGGGTTATTTCGCGGCAAAGAGTTTTCGCCACGCCGATCCCCATATGGTACTGCAAAAAATGTGGAGAAATAATTCTCGCCGAAGAAGAATGGGTTCCGGTTGACCCGAAACTTGAGACGCCTAGAATCAGCAATTGCCCCAAATGCGGAGGCGCCGAGTTTGTGCCTGAAAAAGATGTGCTGGACACTTGGATGGACTCTTCAATTTCCAGCGCTGTGCATGCGGGATGGCCAGATAATCAAGAGTGGAAGAGACTATTCCCCGCGGACATGCATCCGTCTGGCACGGACATTATTCGCACGTGGGCGTATTACTTGATGGTTAGAAACCTTGCTTTATTCAACGAGAAACCTTACAAGAGTTGCCTCATAAACGGCATGGTGTTGGGTAATGATGGCACAAAAATGAGCAAATCGAAAGGCAACTACACCGCGGCGCCAGAAATTTTGGGTAAGTTTGGGGCAGATGCGACGAGGCAATGGGCTGCGAACGGTGGAGCCACTGGTTCAGACATACCGTTCCGTCAGCCTGATGTGGAGTACGGCTGGAGGTTTCAAAGAAAACTGTGGAATGCTGCACGGTTTACTAGCCTGCTTCTGGAAGACTATAAACCAGCTAAAAAACCGCGGCTTGAACTGCTTGACAAGTGGTTGCTTAGCAGACTTGAAAAGACGGTTAAAAAAGTCACTGACGCTTTTGAAAATTGTCAGTTCAACGTTGCCATCGAGGAAATCAGAAACTTCACTTGGCATGAATTCTGTGATCATTACATCGAGGCAGCGAAGGATAGGCTCTATCGCCCCCAAGAGCATGGAGCGGAAAGTCGAAAAGCGGCGCAGTATACGCTTTACGAGGCATTATATAAAATACTTCAACTTCTCGCTCCGGTAATGCCGCATACTGTGGAAGAAATCTACCAAACCATGTACGCTGACACGATAAACGCTGCGAGCATACACATAACATCATGGCCTGCTTATGATGAATCCATGATTGACGAAGATGCAGAAAAGTATGGCGAAATCACAATCGCCCTAATCAGTCAAATCCGACGTGAAAAGTCAGAAAACAAAAAACCACTAAACACGCCGATAAAAACGCTCAAAATCTACGCAGAGGACCAAGAAACCGTGAAATTACTGAACCAAGCCAAAAAGGACATTTCTGGGGCATGCAAAGCTGAAAAAATCGAAATTACAACTGAAAAGCATAAGGGAAAGGAAATCCAAGGCTACCCAAGCATTCATTACGCGGCAGAGTACTAATCAAAGGATTTGCGGTTGATGGAAAAATCGTGTGGCTCTCTTAGTGAGAAAGTTTGAAGCGGAGGATTGCGGCTATTCCGCCGAAAGAATTTTTGAGCATTTGTCCTTCTTCGGTTTCAGTTGATATCATCTCCACCTCCGTGTTCGTGTGCATTGCGAGTTCGGCGAATTCTTCAACAATGTCCTTTGTTTCTTCAATCGTGAGCGTTTGTGCTTTGCAGTTAGGGCACTGTTCGCTGATAAGTTTCTGTTGAAAGCTTGGAAGCGTTTGTTCACGTATAGTTTCTTGTTTTTTGTAACCGCAAGACGTGCATTTCACGGTTGCTCTTGTAATATCGAGTCCTTCAGAAAGCAAAAGCATCTTAACCGCGCCCATCTGAAGCGCATGTCTTACTTCGTCTTCGCCGTACGTCG
>JAWBOF010000019.1:0-8590 GCA_038826685.1 Bathyarchaeia archaeon | reverse complement strand
CCGTGTCATGCCCAACTTGATACAAGAAATCCTGCACCAACTTCTTCTCGTCGACATACCGCACTTGACGAAGAATCTCGGGCGCCCGTTCCATAATTTCGTCGACACCTTGCTCACTCACGTAAGCCGTATCCAACACAGAAATAATCTTGCTTTTCAGATTGTAATGCAAATAGTCGCCTTTCTCAAAGTCATATTTTGTAGGACCCGGCCCACCAATGATTAAACCCTTAAGGTCAGGAATCTGCAGAAAAATCTCGTTCGCATGCTTACCCACACGATTAAAGTACTCCAGCATTTTTGCTTCTCTTTGCCTTTCAAAACGCGCCGCCGACTGCCCCCCAGCACGATGTTTGCCCGGTACGCCCGACGTGATTTCTTGAACGATTTCCAACCGTTTACCTCGCAAGGTTGCGAATGACGCATCATTAGCGTCGAGAAGAATGATCCCATACGTTTCCTTTTCTCGCAGCTGTTCCTGCAAGTATTCAGTGTGGAACTTCGGGTCGCAACGATAAAGATAGACGTTGATCGGCTCAAGCGGTTCAATCACGTAGGTCTCGAGCCTCTCGCTGCCTGGACCGTTTTGTGGAATAGCGCCGGAAAAGATGACGAGACCGTTCTTTGGAACTTGCTTAAAAAGCTTAAGGCGTTGTTGCACCTTCGTAATTGCATCTTGAACGTTTTTTCGTGTGGTGTCAGATTTGATGTTAGAAGCCGTGCCATATTCATCCCGCAGCATGGCGAGAACCTCACTGACCTGTTTGCCTGGCGGAATGTGGAGCGAGACGAGTTCAGTGCCTCTTCCCTCCTTACGAGACAGAACTTCCAGTGCCTTTCTGAGCCTATAAAGCTCGAGCGAAGTTCTTTTTGGTTGTTGCTGATTAGTCAACGCCTATCCACACGAGATGTTAAACCCAAAAATACCGTTCGCAAAATAAAAACTTTGGCTACACGCTTTTTTATAATGTTTCCAGCCTAAGTAGAACTTGACCCCTTTCGACGCTTGCGCCTTCTGCCACGTTGACTTCTTGTACTGTGCCGGCTTTAGGCGCCAAAACCTCGTTCTCCATCTTCATAGCCTCCAAAATGCAAACCACATCCCCAGCTTTAACGCGGTCGCCCTTCTTAACTTTCACCGCCACTACTCTGCCGGGCATTGAGGCGATTATCGCGCCTTTCTCTAACGGACGCTTCGTTACAGTTTCTTTTGTTGCAAGTGTCTGAAGCGTTTCCTCTCTTACGGCTTTTTTGGCGACGACCTCTGGCTTAATGACGAAACTCTTGTCATCAACCTCAACCGTAAACTGCTCACCTTCGCCTCGACAAAACTTTATTCTGTATTGTTTACCATCAACCTTTACAGTGAATGTTTGATCGGCGGGGTCAAGTTGGCGCGTTACTTCTACGCCATATTTTTTGTCGTCAACCTCGCAGACAAAGAATGCGGGTCTGTCGGTTTTCGCCAAACGCACACGGCGACTTCTACTTCCCACGGAAACCGTTTGATCCTTGACTAAGAACATTGTGTGTCCACACTCCAAAAGCCACGGGTTTTCCAGTAAGACGCCACTCCCGTCTTCCGAACAGGCGTAACCACTCTAGTTATCTTTTGATTTTGCAGATACGTCGCAATCGCGGCTGACAAAACCGCTATGTCTTCATATTCGTGTTCCCTCGCTAAGGCAATGTTGTTGATTCTTTCTTGAACAAAGTTCGTGTGAATATTACCCAACTGGTATTGTTCGTCCCCGAGAATCTTCTTGTGAAAAGGAATAGTGGTTTCAATGCCTTCGATAACATATTCACTCAAAGCATTCCTCATACGCGCAATTGCTTCTCCCCTTGTGCGCCCCCAAACAGCCAACTTTGCGATCAAAGAATCATAATAAACAGGAATAGTGTAACCCTCATAAAGCGCACTGTCGACTCTGACACCTAAACCGCCCGGCGGATGATACTTGGTAACCGTTCCCGGGCACGGCTCAAAATCGTTGTACGGGTCTTCAGCGTTGATTCGGCAATTTATCGCGTGTCCATAAAGTTTAACGTCCTCTTGTTTGAACGAAAGCGGTTCGCCGGCTGCTATTCTAATTTGTTCCTTAACAATGTCGATGCCCGTCGCCATCTCCGTAATCAAGTGTTCCACTTGCAACCGTGTGTTCATCTCCAAAAAATAAAATTCGCCATTCGCATCGACCAAAAACTCCACGGTACCAGCGTTGACGTAATCTGCTGCTTTTGCTGCTTTAACCGCTGTTTCTCCAATAATTTTTCGCAATTCTTCTGTCATCATTGGCGAAGGCGTTTCTTCGATAAGTTTCTGGTATCTTCGTTGAATGCTACATTCTCTTTCGCCCAAATGGAGTATTGTGCCTTTTTTGTCAGCGAGAACTTGGAATTCGATGTGCCGCGGTTTTTCCAACATTTTTTCAACGTAAAGCCGTGAGTTACCAAACGAGGTTTTCGCCTCAATACGAGCGCTTTCTACGGCTTGGGGAATTTCCGTTTTATCACGAACTACACGCATTCCCCTTCCCCCTCCACCATAAACCGCCTTGATCAAAACCGGAAAACCCAAATCTTCCGCCACCCGCGCGATTTCTTTTTCGTCAACCACTGGCTCAGCGGTTCCTGGGATTAAGGGCACACAAGCCTTTGCAACCGTTGTTCGCGCAGCGATTTTGTTTCCCATATTCCTCAAGGTAGCACTGGATGGTCCGATGAATTCGATTTTGTTATTCTCGCATGCCTCTGCTAACGCTGGGCTTTGGGCTAAGAACCCGTAACCAGGATGTATAGCGTCTGCGTTTGTTTTTTTGGCGATTTCGAGTATTTTTTTGATGTTGAGGTAGCTTTCGTTTGGCTGGGGCGGTCCGATGCAGTAGGCTTCGTCTGCGTATCTCAAATGCAACGAGTCTCTATCCGCTTCGGAGTATATGGCGACTGTTTTGATGTCTAATTCTCGGCAAGCTCTAATAATGCGTAACGCAATCTCGCCTCTGTTCGCGATAAGAACCTTCTCGAATAGCATGCTCCTTTCTCTTACCCTATCTTACAGCGAATCTACAACAAAATGTGGATTTATTTTATAAAAAACTATTGCACGGCATGAAAAAGATTATTTTATTATGAACAAAACTTGGCCTTCGCTTACTATTGAACCCTCTGCCACGTTGACTTCTTGTACTGTGCCGGCTTTCGGCGCCAAAATCTCGTTCTCCATCTTCATAGCCTCCAAAATGCATAAAACCGCGTCTGCTTTTACGCTGTCGCCTTTCTTAACCCGGACAGAGGTAATTTTGCCCGCCATCGGCGCGGTCACAGCCCCGTTGACAACCTCCTTGCTGACTGATTCTTTAATCCTCGTAAGTGCAAGTATTGGTGCTTGTGTGGGTTGTGTGATAATATGGGGTAGTTGTGTTTTTACTTCTGATTTTATGGGTATATCTTCAACTTTAATCGTGAATGATGATTGTTTGCTTGGTTTACTTATTACGATAGTGTAGGTTTTTTCGTCCATTTTTATTCGTAAAGGTGTTTCGTATTCGAACTTGCTTTCAACGAGTTCCACGTCGCGCATTTTGTCGCCAATTTTGACAGAGAAATGTTGCGGGTTGCCTTTCTTTGCGAGTTCTATCTTGTACTGTGTATCCTCAACAGTAATCGTGTAGTTAGTCAATGTATCCACCCTGCTTTAACAACGCTTGCCGCGCTGTGAGAGTCCAAGGCGAAACCATTTCCCTTTTCCTTGCAGAAATCACGGCGATCACTTCCCTTGTGCTATTTATGAACGTGGCAATGGCAGCGGAAACCGCCGCGACTTCTTTCAGTTCCTCTCTTTCTTCGGAGGGCAATTGACCAAGTTTGTCTTCTTGTCTTGCCATCCTTTTTTTGAAAAATTCTAAGGCTACTTGGGGGAAAAGTACGTAGGTTAGTTTGTCCTCTTCGGTCTTGATGTATTTCAGTGCTTCTTCCGGGATTTTGTCTAACTCGGGCTCCAATAGATCGGCGGGACGTTGGGTTATGACTGGTTCGTCGCCGATTATTTTTTTCTTCACCGATTCTGAAATCGGAGCGGGAGGTTTACCATATAACCCTTTCACGTAATCTTTTACTTCCTTAGGCACGTTTTTGTAGCGTTTTCCAGAGATTACATTTAAGACCGCTTGGGTGCCTACGATTTGGCTGGTAGGCGTCACTAACGGCGGATAGCCAAGGTCTTTCCTTACTTTTGGCACTTCTTCTAAAACTTGCCTCAACTTTTCCAACGCGTTTTGTTCTTTCAATTGTGCGATAAGGTTGGAAAACATGCCGCCGGGGATTTGGTGTACAAGAATGGATGTGTCGACACGTTCGGCTATGGGGTCAATTAGCCGCAGGGGATCGTAGTATTTCTCGCGTAGGGTTCGGAAGTATTCGGTTATCTCTATGAGCAAGGTCATGTCGAAGCCTGGGTCGTAAGGAGTGCCTCTTAAGGCGGCTACCAGGGTTTCCACTGGCGGTTGGCTGGTTCCCCACGCGAAAGGTGAAAACGATGTGTCTAATATGTCCACGTTCGCTTCGCAAGCTTTTTGATAGGTCATCAGCGCCATGCCGCTTGTAGAGTGACAGTGCAGGTGTATGGGTAAGCCTATGTTCTTTTTTAATTCTGAAATTAGTTCGTAAGCCGGTTGTGGTGCCAGCATTCCCGCCATGTCCTTTATGCAGATTGAATCGCATTCAAGTTGGGCAAGTTGCGTGGCCACATTTAAGTAATGTTCCACCGTATGCACTGGGCTTATGGTGTAACAGATTGTGCCTTGTGCGTGTTTGCCTGCCTTTTTGACGGCCTTTATTGCGGTTTCCAAATTGCGAACATCATTAACCGCGTCAAAAATGCGAAAGACATCGATGCCGTTTTCTGCGGCTTTTTCCACAAATTTTTCAACCACGTCATCTGCATAGTTTCGGTAGCCCACGATGTTTTGTCCGCGAAGAAGCATTTGCAATTGGGTGTTTTTGACGGCTTTCCGCAAACTCCGCAGTCTTTCCCATGGGTCTTCGCCTAAAAACCTTATACACACGTCAAAAGTTGCGCCGCCCCATGTTTCGAGTGACCAGAAGCCGACTTGATCGATTTTTTCGGCGATTTGGAGCATGGATTCGGTGCGCATGCGGGTTGCCATGAGTGATTGGTGGGCGTCTCTGAAAGTTGTGTCGGTGATTTTGACGGGTTTTGTCAAACTGAATCCGCTCGGTGTTGTTTTGGGAAATAGAAACAAGAATTTGCCACTATTTTAAGCTACCTTTTTGGATTTGGGTGGATGGGGTGTGTTTTTGTGGAGGGTTTGGAAAGGTTTTAACGTGGAGTTTTTTATATTCGTTAGTGTTGGTCGTTGTCGGACGGTTGGGTGGTTAAGAATTGTCGACTGTGCCTATTGTTTCTTTCTTTGCGTATGGGGTTGCGAAGAATTGGGTGGCGGGTAAAACTGTTGCGGATGCACTTCGCGAGGCTGAGGTGGCGAACGCGAAGGGTTTTGGCGCAATTTTGAATTATCTGGGTGAAGAAATTCGTAGCCCCGCGGAAATTCGTGCTTCGGTGGACGAGTACAAGCGGCTTGCAAGTTTTTTACGTAAACGTGGGATTCGCGGATGCATCTCAGTAAAACCGTCGCAAATCGGGCTTAACCTTGGCGAGAGAGTTTTTCGGCGGAATCTCGCGGAAATTGTCGAGTTTGCGGATGGGTTGGGCGTGTTTGTTTGGGTGGATATGGAGAGTTCGCGTTTTACGGAGGCTACGTTGGATGTTTATTGTGATGTGTTTTCTCGTTGGAAGGGGCTGGGTGTTTGCGTTCAATCTTATCTTAAAAGAAGCAAGAGCGATGTTGAAGGGTTGGTTAAGATTGGCGGGAAAATAAGGCTTGTTAAAGGTGCCTATAATGAAGCCGCATCCATCGCCTATAAATCCAAAACCGACGTGAACGCGAATTATGCGAGGCTTATGGAGTATCTTTTTCGGAATAGCCAGAGTTTGTTTTCAATTTCTACGCATGATAATACGTTGATTAGAATGGCGGTTAGGCTTGATGAAAAGTACGCTGGGAACTTTGAGTTTGGTTTTCTTAAAGGAATACGTGATAAACTGAAACTTAAGCTGGTGCGGGAGGGTTTTAGGGTTACGGAGTACATTCCTTACGGGGCGAATTGGTTGCCTTACAGCATTAGGCGAATAAGAGAAAAACCCAGCAATGTTTTGTTACTTGCTAGATCTTTCGTAAGCAGATGATTTTTGGTTCTTTTTGGCGCTGCTCGGCGCGTTTCTAGACCCTCTTCCATATATGATCCAATTAGGCTCCAAATATGCCCCAAATATGACGAAAGGGTACGGTTCTTTTTTGGATAGGTTTAGTAGTAGTCTGTTAGGGGTTGTTGTTCTTCGCTTTTTCGTGTTTTAAGTTTTTTCCATTCGTCTGCTTTTATGAATCCGCCTACTTGTTCCTTGATCTTTTTCGCAACTGCTGGTCCTATGAGTGGGAGTTTTGTTAGGCTTTCTACGGGGGCGTGTTTTAGGTCTTCAACCGTCTTGAACCCAGAATTGAACAGAATCCGCGCTCTAACTCTGCCGACGCCTTCTAACTTCACTAAGGGTAGTAGTTCTTTTTTTACGCCTTTTTCTATCCGCGACATAACATCGCTAAGGGGAGGCAAATACTCCTTCTTCCCGAACAAAACCGCCAACTCGTGCGACGCATGCAGCAACCACTTGCCCGTCTCAATGAGCCTGTACAAATCGCCAGGCTGAACGCGGAACCGTTCGATGATTTCGTCCTCGGTTCGTTCTTCAATCCACGCTTGTAACACCATGGCTGTTTTTGCTTCTCCCAAAAACTCTTCGAACGCTATGCGGTCGTCCCATTCGCTCGGCACATCGAAAAACAATTCTTCCCTATGCACGTTCACGAACATGTCCAACTCGTCCATTTCGTTCGAGTACGGACGCACTTTAGGAAACATGTCGGGTGTATGCGCCACCAAGTGCAAAAAACTAACATCTCCCACAACAGAAGGTTTATTCCGCAAAGCATCGCGAATAATTACGCCGGAAACTGGGTCGATGTAAAGTTCTGAAACTCGTCGCCCGAACCGTGTTGCAAACGTTTTTTCACCTTCGATGTCGATCATCTCTTCGTCGTACAAAAACCGCAAAATCTTCGCAATTAACCGTTGAATCGCTTCGGGTGCGTACTGGTGCGCATAGAAAGTTTTGCCGAAAAACTCCATAACTCCCTGCTCTGTCTGCGCATAGTTTGCTGCGATCGTGGCCAGCACGTGGGGTCTTAGAATTCGCTCGACGGCTAACTTGGACCAAATTCGCTCGGGCTGAGCCAAAACGTAACTGTCCATCAAATAGTCTCGTTCATCATCGGTCTTTGCCACTAACAACGCATCGCCGACACGATCGTACTTTGGCCGTCCAGCGCGCCCCGCCATCTGCTTATATTCCAGCACGCTGATGGGATAAAAGCCATATCCCGGGTCATATCGTCTATAATCGTGAATTATCACCATCCTTGCTGGCAGGTTTACTCCGAAAGCCAGAGTCGGCGTGGCTGTTAGAACCTTGATCTTTCCTTCTCTGAATGCATCTTCAATAATTCTTCTATGTGCGCCGCCTAAGCCAGCATGATGAAAGGCCACTCCGTTCTTAACCAGTTCCGCTAATCCATCGCCGAGCCGTGTGTGCTCGCCCGTGGTTGCGATTCGTTCGCTAAGGCTTTCTAACGCGCGTTTCATGGGCTTCGACAATACATCGGCAATCTCATTACTCGCCTTTTTCGCTAAAGCCACTGCGCTCTTCCTCGTCGCCGCAAAGATTAACGCTTGGCCGCCTGCTTTAATGATGTACGTCGCCAAATTCATCGTAGGATCGGCGGATTTTTTCTCCACTTTTAACGCGCTGCCGTCTTTGAACAACGCCTCACTCTGCAGCACCACGCCTTCGCGCAGGACCACAGGACGCCATTCGGTCGTGATGCATTCTGCTTTTAGCCAATCAGCCAACTCGTCCGCGTTCCGCACAGTTGCGCTCAAAACCAGTAACTGCACGTCAGGGTTGATTTGCAGCAATCGTGCCAAGACTACTTCCAAAGTCGGACCGCGTTCAGCATCATTCAACAAGTGCACCTCGTCGGCGACAACAAGCGAAATTTCGTCCATCCACTTCGCACGGTGCCTCAAAAGCGAATCTGCCTTCTCATTCGTTGTGACTATGATGTCGTACCTTTCCAGCCATGGGTCACTGCTGTCAAAGTCGCCCGTGCTAATGCCGATCCTCACGTTTCCTCCGTTGTGCTTCCGAATTTGGGCGTATTTTTTGAACTCGTCAAACTTCTCGTTCGCCAACGCCCGAAGAGGAGACAAATAAAGCACCTTGCCGTTCTTTTCCAATACATGCTTCAACGCGCAAAGCTCGGCTACTAAGGTCTTACCTGAGGCTGTGGGGCTGGCAAGGACAAGGTTTCGCCCATCCAACGCTCCGGCTTTTATTGCTTCCTCTTGTGGCGGATACAGTGAGGAGATGCCGCTTCGTATGAGGACCTCTTTTACC
>JAWBOF010000018.1:0-12263 GCA_038826685.1 Bathyarchaeia archaeon | reverse complement strand
TGCTCGTTCTTCTTCGGCGGTTTCGATGATTGCTTGGACGATTTCCATGTTGTTTGCGTTGAATGCGCCGATTGCGTAGCCTTCTTTTTTGGCTTGTTGGAGCAATTGGGCGTTTGTAACAAATAGTTTCATGTTTTTGTCACACCGTGTGGATTTTCAGTGATGAGAAGATATAAGTGTTCTCGTGTGTTGAATGTTGGCTATGGGTCTGCGTGGACGGTGGATTTCGGCGTGACGTATTTTGTGTATGTTTTGCTCTGTGAAGACGGTAGTTTTTACACGGGGTACGCTGGTAATTTGAAGACAAGAATTAAGCAACACCTAACCGGCAAAGGCGCCCGCTACACGCGGCTACATAAGCCCAAGAAACTGGTTTATGTAGAAGAATTCGCTACTCGAAGCGAGGCGATGAGGCGGGAGAGAATGATTAAACGCTTGAGTCATGGCGAAAAGCAGAAGTTAGTGAGAACCAAGCATAAGTAACCTGCTAATTCTGCGTGTGTTTTATGTAGGTGTTACTACAACATTGAGTCAAACTTGCATGCGTGAGGCTTGAGACATGAGTACGAACGAGTTGCGCAAGGATTATTTGCTCGACCGTTGGGTTGTAATCGCCACCCAGCGAAAACGGAGACCGACGGATTTTGTGAAAAAACAGGAGCTTGCCAAATCTGGTTCATGCCCGTTTTGTCCAGGTAACGAGGATAAGACACCGCCAGCGTTTCTAGTGTATCTTCCTTCGGGAAAGGATAAAATAAAGAAAGCAAAGGACGGCGACGACGTTCGGCATAAAGGTTGGCTGGTCCGAGGGTTCAATAATTTGTTTCCCGCGTTTACGGCGCCTGTGAAAGAGGGAAAGAAGGTTAAATCGTCTGAGTTTTTGTCTGAAGCAGTTGGCGCGCACGAGGTTGTGGTTGAATCGCCTAGGCATGATGAGCATCCGGGGGCGGCTTCGCTTTCGCAGTTGGGGCTGGTTGTGGAAGCGTACGTGGAGCGTTTGAAAGCGCTTTCTGCCGCGTCTTACGTGAAGTATGTTTCTATCTTTAGGAATCATGGCTTGGAAGCCGGTGCTTCTTTGTCACATGCGCACAGTCAAATCATAGCTGCACCGTTTGTGCCGCGTTTGGTGCGGGAGGAAGTGGACGCAAGCCGAACATTTTGGAAAAAGCATAGAAAATGTGCGTTGTGCGACGTTCTGGAGCGGGAAAGGAAAAGCCAGAGGTTCATTTGGGAGAACGACAGCTTTTGTGTGTTTGCGCCTTGGGCAAGCGTGAACCCCTTGGAGTTTTGGATTCTGCCGAGGAAGCATCAAGCTTCGCCTTTGGAGATGAGGCGCGAACAGAAAAAGGATTTTACCGTGGCTTTGCGGGTTTGTTTGGGTGGACTTCGGGGTTTGTTGGATGACCCGCCGTACAATTACGGCTTGCATATTGCGCCTAATGATGCGGGTGGTTTTGGTGAGTTTTATCATTGGCATGTTGAGGTTTATCCGAAGTTGGCGGTTTGGGCGGGTTTTGAAAAGAGTACGGGTGTGTACATTAACACTGTTACGCCTGAGGACGCTGCGGCTAGTTTGAAAGAAGCAGCAGAGAGAGAAGAAAAGTTGTTGTTTGGAAAGCCAAAGTAACCTCTTACCTGTTGTTTTCACGGTGGGGTGGAGGTATTCTCAATAAACCAACTATGATTGTCGTGTTTTAGTGTCTTTTTGGATTTTCTGAGTGAGCGCACACCTTCTCCTAGTCTAGTATCGTTTTTGCATAGCACTATGTTTGGGGGTTACGGTTTTGCAAACACGTGTGCATTGACTAAAAGAGCCTTCTGTGTAATTGAAAAATGCTTCAAAGATGTTCGCTATGAGATGCGTCTTTTGTCGGGGTTTAGGCGAGTTTTTTGTTTAGGGTTTTTAGGTATGTTGGGATGCTTTCTATGTCTTTTACGTCGCGCTTCATGAAGGTTTTGAGTTCTCGCCAGTAGTTAGTGTTAGTTTTTATTCGCGCTGCTTCCAAACGTTGTGTGAGGTGTTTGGTGAGTTCTTTTCCTCTTCGGTCAAAATCTAGGAGAAGAATTACTTCGTCGCATGGTTGTCTTTCTATTTCTGCGGTAAGGGTGAGTAAGGATTTTCGAGAAGTTTTTGCCATGATTATTTTGCCCTTCACGTTCAACTCACGAAGCGCCTGCAGGTCCTTTTGGCCTTCAACAATTATCAAACAATTTTTCGCTGATGCGGTAGCGATTTTTTCAAGGATTTGCTGTATTTTTTCTGTGCGTTCCTGTAGACGTGTTGACAATCTGTTTTTACCTTGTTATTTCTATCTGCAGCATTTTTTCCAGCATGTCGGGTTTTTTCTGGAAATGCTTTCTCACTGGTTCTAGAATCGTGACCAAGGCTTCTGCAACGCCGTTTTTCAAGTCGAGCGGATGCACTTTGCCTTCTCGGAATGCCTTTTCGAGTTCTGCAAAGTTTTGGAAGGTTTGGTTTCCGCCGTATTTTGCTGGGCGTTCTATTGTGAGGTCGGCTTGGTGTGTGAACACGGCGAGTTTAGCGAGTTCCAGTACGGGGTTTGACTCTGTTTGCTTTGGTGGGCAGTAGGCGTTTTTGACTTTGCTTCGTATCTGTTCGGGCGAGTCGTGGACGAAGATGCAGTTTTCCGGCATGCTTTTCGCCATCTTCGCGCTGATTTGAAGGTTAATCGCTCCGTTTTCGTCAAATTTCTTCTCTGTTTTGGTCGGTCCCTGCAACCCCATGAGCAAAGGCACGTGCACGCAGACCGGTTTTTTCCAACGAAGTTTTTCTGCAGCGTCTCGGGCAAGCATGTGCGCCTTTCTTTGGTCTATCCCTGAGCACGCGACGTCGAGTTTCATGTGAAAAATGTCAGCGGCTTGCATGCAAGGATAGTAAACCCACGCGGTTTCCATGTCGGACAGGCTCATCTCTCGGCCCATGATGGGCAGTGCGCGCCAGACTCGTTGGAGGGTTGCTGTTTTTCCTATACGGATGACTTTTTCCCAGTAGTCAATGTCTTTAGCTAAGTCAGTGGCCCACAAAAACTGTGCCTTCTGCGGCGTTATGCCCAAGGCTGTGAAGCATTCTTTGAAGTATTCGCCGCATGTGTGGATGTTTTCCATTTTTCCGCCGAGTTTGTTGTTTATCCAACTGTGCCAGTCGGCGAGGAAGATGATGAAGTGGAAACCCGCGTTTATCATGTCCTTTATTTTTCCGCCACAGACCAACCCCATGCCGATGTGCATTAATCCGCTGGATTCGAAGCCCCAGTAGGCACGCGGTTGTGTTACGGTTTCTAAAACAGTCCGCAACTCGTCTTTTGTAACGATTTCTTGCGTGTTACGGGTGACAAGTTCTAATCTTTCTTCTACATCCAATGTACGTCGCCTTTCCCAAATATGATGACAACCACATGACTTAAATTTATCCATGCTTATCGTGGGCGCTGGTTTGTGTCCCACATAACTAACACTCAACCTCACCGAACAAGCAATGCGCTTTTCTCCGATGAGCTCTCTCTTAGTGGGAACAGTTCACGCCCACGCCCGCCGTGTCTCATGCGTGGGTAAACCCCAGTTTCATCGAGGCCGCAAGCGTCCATTCTCGCTGGCGTGTCCGTAACATGATTTGCCGGCGGGATTGCTCAAACGTTTCGTGTCATCGCCAAAAGAATGAAAGCGCGCGGAAGAGATTAACTTTTCCCAACCAACCCTTCCAAATCTACTTCGAAGGCGGCAACCGGGTTTTCAAGCGTGAAATTGTTGAGTACTTTGGGGTGGATTTCGCCTAAGATGCCGATTTGTTCTTTTCCAAGGCTGACTGAGGCCGCTCTTCCCTCTAGATAACTCGAATCCTTAATTGCCTTAATCCGCCATTTTTTCAACCCCATGTTCGTCAGCAAGGCCTCAACGATGGATTTTATTTCTGTGAAATTAGCGTTGGCGTAGGAAACGACGCCGGCAACATGAAGCCGTCTTTCGCAGCGACTTTCTGCCTTTGAATTTATTAGAATTACATCTGAAACTTCGAACAGTTTCTGCGGAAAACTCTCGTGACGATTGTCCATCAAGTTCTGCATTAGTCCAGGCAACAAATCAGCCCGCAGTATCGTGTACTCGGCTGACACTGGGTTTGCAAGTCTTGCTGGGGAGCCGAGGCTTTTTTGCATCTTCACATAGTGCGTATCTTCGTTTGTGAGCGTGAAATTCATGACCTCTGTGAAGCCCAGTCCAATCAATATTTGCTCCACGTATCTAGTCAGTTTTCCAGCCTTGTGTTCTTCGCCAACAGTGATCGTAACGGGCAAAGTAGGCTTCATGCGGTAGTAACCGTAGCCGATGGCAAGTTCTTCCACCAAATCGACTTCGTGCAGTACATCAATCCGATAGGCAGGAATCATCACATCCAGCATGTTTTTTCCCGATTTTTTCGCGTCCAATCGGCATTTTTTCAAGCACTTTATGGCCTCGTTCTCGGAGAGACGCAAGCCCAGCATGGCGTTAGCGTGGTCTAGATGAAGGCTCATTTGTTGAGGCGCCATGTCCGGCGATTGCTCTGTATGGTCTGGGTATTCTACGGTGACGTTTTCGATCTTGGCGCCCATATCGGCGAGAGTTGTGACTAGTATGTTTAGGCTTCGTTTAACAGCGTTATAGTCCGTGCCCGTAACGTCCAAGAAAAGGCTTCGCGTGTCCTCGTCCACCCGGGTCAGTTCGCCGTTGATTATGGGTGGCATCGAAAGCACTTTTTCATCCCTGTCCACGAGCAACGGGTACTTGGGCGCCCAATCCACTAAATGCTTGTAAGCCACACCTTTCTCGTGTTTTTCGAGAACCTCCTGCAGGCTCATTTCTTCACTCTTATCCAGCGGCACAAACCGCACCGCGTTCGGTGCGACGGCTTTAAACGTGAAAGGAGCGTTGACTGCATCCAAATTGTGCACGCCTATTGATGCCTTCTTTCTGTCTCGTCCAATGCCCCAGTGAAGGTCTTCTTGGATTTCCATGAGTTCCGCGACGGTCTCTTCGTCAAGTTTAACGTCACGCACCACGGCGGCAAGCATGTAGGGGCGTATGTTTGAGACTGATTTGTCAATTCGAAGAACTGTCTTGCCGTGTTTTATTTTGTATTCTGGTATTCCGGTTTCCCAGCCCATCAGTCCTTTGAACGCTCTTGCCACGCCTGCGTAACTGCATAAATCAACACGGTTCGGGTTGAACTCAATCTTTACATAGTCGGGTCCTTTCTCGTCGATGTGCACTCCTATCCAAGGCAGCCATTTTTCCATCTCGTCCACGGACAATTGTTTCCCGACGAATCTGCTGAAACGTTCTTTGTTAAGCGTTATCACAGGCACACGGGTTTCCTCCTAATCCAACTCAAACTATTCTTATACAACACGCGAATATCATCCACCTCAAGCTCCAGCATGGCCAAGCGTTCAAGTCCGCCGCCCCAAGCCAAAACAGGATACTTTATTCCCATGGGAGCTAACACTTCTGGTCTGAACATTCCCATGCCGCAAAGCTCAATCCAAGCTTTTAATTTGGGTGCGTACACGGTTGCTTGCACCGACGGTTCTGTGTATGGAAAGTAGCTCGGCCAGAACTGTATTTTTGTTAAGCCGAATTTTCTGTAAAATGTCTTCAATGTGCCCATTAAATCGCGCAGTGTGACGTGTTTGTCCATGACTATGCCTTCGATGTGATGGAATTCTGCCAAGTGTTTATAGTCGACTTTTTCGTTGCGGTAAACTCTGTCCACTGAAAATACTTTCACTGGAGGCTTTTGGTGTTTGGAGAGAAATTGAATTGTCTCAGAGGTCGTGTGCGTCCTGAGCACGAGTTTTCTGGCTTCCTCGCTGCTCCATCTGTAGCCCCAGCCCCTCGAACCCGTTGTCCATCCGTTCTCGTGTGTTTTTGCAACCTTTTCAACTATGCTTTTAGCTGGCAGTTTGCCCAGTTTAGGGTGTGATAGGTAGAAAGTGTCTGCCATTTCTCGCGCTGGGTGATCTTGTGGCTGGAACAAGGCGTCGAAGTTCCAGAATGCAGTTTCCACAATTGGCCCACGGATTTCGGTGAAGCCCATCTCTAAGAAGATTTCTCGTGCCCTTTGAATGATTGCTCTCATAGGGTGCAGTCTGCCGGGATAAACCAATGGGCCCGGCGCGGTGACGTCGAATTTTCTGAGCTTGGTGGTTTTCCATTTACCCGTGATGATGAGTTCTGGGGTGAGTTGGCTGATTTCTTCGACTATTGTGATTCCTTTTTTGATTGTTTGCCAGCCTGCTTCGGTGAGTTCAAGTTCTCGGATGGTTTTTTCTCGGGTTTCCACGAGTTTGCGTTTTTTTAGCATTTCGACTGCGTCTTGCAGGGGCTTGTCCAGAGTTTCGAGTAACACTTCACCCTTTGCCTTTAGCAGTTGCAGAAGCTTTTCATCTGCGCCTTGTGGTGGCTCACTCTTTGCCTTTAGCAGTTTTTCTTTCCCTGCAAACGTCGCCCAATCTTTCTTACGCAACCATCCCAAGGCTATTGGAATAAACGACTGTTCGAGTCGAGCTTCAGCGACGGCTTTTTCCACGGGCATCTGATTGCCGAATTTAACAAGGGCATCTATCAATCGTCTTTCCGGGAGCCCTTTTTCTGCATGAAGCTTGCCTTCATTGTTTAGGATTATGATATTTTGTGGTTTTTCGTTTATTTTTACGAGTTTCTTTTCGGTCAATGTCAGCGCCGCACGCATGACGGCTGCGTGCGCCAAGCCGCTTTGTTGGACGATTTGGTCGGTGTTTGCTTTTCCGCCGAGTTTCTGTAAAGTCAGTAGAGTTTTTTGTTCGTTTTCTCTTAAGTCGGGCAATTGTTTTCCTCTCTGTTTAATAACTGTCTATGTTTAGCGTGTTCTGAATAAAAATCCTTCAGAACATTAAACGCTTTTTGATGCCCCCAACTAGCCAAAACAAATAATACAAGGCCTATTACGGAAATTGGCGGGGCATCACTTGCACCGAAAATAAACCATCTTAACCAAGTTATTTATGCTTTATTCCCACCGCAATTCACCTTCTGGTAATCCTTCGGGATTTAGAGGCTTAACTCTTCTCAAGACAAATGTTAGAACTCACGAGCGCGGAATGTAAGCAAACTGATGAATCGCTTTTGAAGTAAATGCTCTATCTTCTCGGCTAGAACATCTCTGGGAAGATATAGAACCAAATTCCACAAGACTATTAAGTATATTTATTTTTTAGCAATATTTGCTTCTAAAGGTGTAAAAAAATAAAGGGAGGAAGGAAAATGCAGAAGAAAACTGTTTCATGTAGCGTATTGTGCTTTGTTTTAATGTTGTGTGTTGCGTACGTAGCCTTGCCAACAAAAGCCACTTATGATGCTACCCAGCCAGTTACCGTTCAGACTTTTCAATCTTTCTTCTACTCTGGATTCAGTGTCAGCGTTTCTCGTTACGATACCTATTACGCCACAGGACAGCACTACGTTTCTTTCGATGTATCAGCATCATCTCCAGATTATCGGCAGCAATACGACCTCTACACCGACCCATATCCTTACGATTGGCTGTTTCCTTCAAGCACAGACCCCTACAACCCTCCACCCTACACTATTCCGCCTGTGCCTAATCCTAACCCGAACGCAACGCACCCCATCTGGTCAAACCCGAACGCTCCGCTCATAACGATTTTCGGAAGTCTACCCTATTACTGGTGGAACGGAATCGCTTTTGTTCCGTCGGGAACCTACAACGATTTCAAAGGAAGGTCCGTGTGGATTAAATATGACCATCCTGACAACTATCAACGGTATAGACTAAACCCAGACGGAACGCCGAACGCCAATCAAGGCTATACTCTAACTGGAACCAATGGACGTTACGCACAACACCTTACAGTACAAGAAATCAACGACATGATTTTCAACGGCAACATAGGACGCCTCGCCATGACAATCGGAGGAATTGTCATAGGAGCACTAATTAGTGGAATTGGTTGGCTTCTAGCAATCTTTATGAACATCATCGGCTGGGTATTCTCTCAATGGACTGACGTTGTAGTCAAAACCGAATTGGGCGATGGGTGGTTCTACGTTTGGGATCTCGGACGTTGGGATTATTGGTGGCTTCATTCGGTGTGGTTCTCGGCAAGTTTCGGCGCATGGCGCGACTGGCGCTGGCATTTCTATTTATCAAACTTCGGCGTAAACTATGTTATACCCGTCTAACGAGATGGTGAACGCATGACAGGCAAATTCGACTCATTCCTAACAGACGACCAACAAATGCTTGTCGCCATACTCTGCTACGTTGCCAGCATAATCTTCGACGTACTTTTTTCACCGATAATAGCCTACCACACTGGGCTGATTGGAGGCATTATCTTTGGGCTCGCCGTATTCATTATTTTCACTGCAATCTTCATTTATTCCTACAGATTATGGCGCACGGCGAAACAACGAAATGTGATACGAGAACGCCTTAGATCAATGGATTCCGTCGCAAACACAAACGCATCAAACAGCGTTCTATCAGTAAGTCACACGTATTGACTATTCGCAGGAAACTGGGTGATTCCCCTGTAGCAAGAGGGCGTATGAAATGAATGATAAAAAAGAGAAGAAAAAAACAAACCTATGGACAAAACTAACTACTGAAGATTGGATGACAAAAAGACAGCTAAAGGTATACATGGCAATAGAAATCATAATCATCGCCATACTTGATTACATGGTCTTCATAAGCGCACTCGCAGTGTTCAATTCAACCCTCATCAGTGCAGTCTTCGGCATTACAATATTCATTCTCGCCGTTTCTCTAGTCGTATACAGAATTAGGGCACAACTTAGAAAACGTGATTAACAGAATAGCAGACACGCTGTCAACCACCTTCCCCTTTTTTCTACTTTCCGCGGAAGTGCAGAACATGTTATTTATGTTTTATTTCATAAACTTTAATACATTTCCCACTATTCTTAAATGATTCAAAACAGGTCAGTGCGACTCATGGTCAACGAGGAAGAGATGATAGTAACCCCCTGGGAAGTCCGAGGCAAAATCGACTATGAAAAACTAATCCGAGAATTCGGCACCCAACCCTTAACCGATGAACTAATGGAAAGAATGAAAAAAGATTTTGGCGATTTACATCTGCAACTGCGCCGAAGACTCTTCTTCTCTCACCGCGACTTCGACCTCATACTGAACAGGTTTGAGAAGGGACAAGGATTCGTGCTTTACACGGGTCGAGGACCATCCGGACCAGTGCACATTGGGCATTTGGTGCCTTGGATTTTTACGAAATACCTGCAAGAAAAATTCCGCACGAAGCTCTATTTTCAAATGACGGATGACGAAAAATTCGTGATAGAAGACGAAATGGCGCTCGACGAAACAACGAAATGGGGATACGAGAACGCCTTAGACCTCATCGCCCTAGGCTTCAAACCAGAAAACACAAACATAATCTTCGACGTAAAAGACATCGGTCACCTCTACGACTTGGCGCTAAAAGTAGCCAAAAAAGTCACGTATTCCACGGCCAAAGCAGTCTTCGGCTTCCAAGAAAGCACAAACATAGGATGGATTTTCTGGCCCGCAATCCAAGCCGTCCCGTGCTTCATCCACGCCAAACTTACCGGCGAAAACGTGCCTGCTTTAATCCCCGCAGCCATCGACCAAGACCCGTACTGGCGCATCACACGGGACATCGCACAGAAACTCGGTTACCACAAACCCGCACAGATCCACTGCAGATTCGTCCCTGGCTTGGGCAAAGGCGGAAAAATGTCTGCCTCCGAACCTGAAACCTGCATATTCACCACGGATACGCCGGAGCAAGTGAAGCGAAAGATTTGGAATGCCTTTACTGGCGGCAAACCCACCGTGAAGGAACAGAGAAAAACCGGCGGCGACCCTTACATTTGCACGGTTTTTCAATATTTTCTTTATCTTTTCGAAGAAGACGACGAGAAGATTGCTCAACTGGACAGGGATTGCCGAACTGGCGGCGTCGTTTGCGGCGATTGCAAGGCGCTTTTGACTGAGAGAGTAAACAGGTTCCTGAAAGACCACCAAAAAAAGCGCGAGGACGCCAGGAAAGACGTTCAAAAATTCTATCTAAAGGCGTGATGTGAAAAAATGGTAGAAAAGAAAAAGACAAACCAAATCAGCCTATCCACAGCCTCCCGCCTACTGCACCCGAAACTTACCGTCCTGTTAACTTGCGCAGACAAAACGGGCAAAGCCAACATAATCACCCTTGCTTGGACTATGCCAGTTTCCATGAACCCGCCGTTACTTGCCGTCAGCATAGCGCCAAGACGCCTCTCGCACAAGATGATAGAAGAAACAAAAGAATTTGTAATCAACATTCCCACCATGGACCTGGTTAAAGAAACGCTTTTTTGCGGAAGAAAAAGCGGACGTGACTGTGACAAGTTTAAGGAAACAAAACTCACCCCGATGCAAGCGAAAACCGTCAAGGCACCGATCATTAAAGAATGCATCGCCCACTTAGAATGCAAACTCTACCAGCAGGTTCAGGCAGGCGACCACACCGTATTCCTAGGCGAAATCCAAGCCGCTTACGCAGACGAAAACGCGTTCACGGACAAGTATGATTTAGAAAAAAGTAAACTAATCTTTCATCTTGGAGGAAACGAGTTCGTCACATTAAACACAGAAATCGTTTCGCCACCGCTTCCGCCTTAAAAAACCAAGAGTCGTTCTAAAGTTTTTTAACTCTGAAAACACCAAAAGAAACCCGCGTGCAACACAAATGAGCTACTCCCTAGAAGAACGAGAAAAATTTTCGAAAGCTGGAGAAATCGCCCGAGAAGTTCGAGAAACCATGCGGAAAAACGTTCAAGAAGAAATGCGCATTATTGATGTTTGTGAAAAAACTGAAGAATTGATACGTAAACTCGGGGGCAAACCCGCGTTTCCATGTAACGTCTCCATTAACGAAGTTGCCGCGCATTACACTTCGCCGCCAGGCGACACGAAAACAGTTCCTAAGAACTCGCTTGTCAAACTTGACATCGGCGTGCATGTTGACGGCTACGTTGCTGACACGGCGGTTACGGTCTGTTTCAACCGAGAATACGACGCCATGATTGTGGCCGCCGAGGAGGCTTTGAAAACCGCTATAGAAACAATTCGCCCGGGCATATTCACTTCTAAACTTGGTTCAGCCATTCAGAAGACGATCGAGTCGTACGGGTACAAGCCAGTCTCAAACCTTACAGGTCATCAAGTTGGGCGTTTTCTGGTGCACGCGGGCCGGTCTTTGCCCAACGTGTTTCATCTGTCAGCAACGAGGCTTCATGCGGGTGAAGTCTACGCCGTCGAACCCTTTGTAACTCTAAAAGACGCCGTTGGCAAAGTTGAAAGCGGCAAGGAAATAACAATTTTCAAACTGAAGAAGCACAAATCAATGAGGGCTCCCGCGGCTAGAAACCTCTTCAATTATATCGAAACAAATTATCGTTCACTTCCTTTTGCCGAGCGGTGGTTGCAAAAGAGCCCCTTGAAGATGGGTTACAAAGAGGCTTTCCATGAGATCCGCGCCGCGAACTGTCTAACAGAATACCCAATTTTTATCGAGGCGAGCGGAAAACCTGTGGCTCAAGCGGAACATACAGTGTTTATCACAGAAAATGGCTGCAAAGTTTTGACTTAGAACCGTTCTTCTTTAGGTTTTTCCTTAATCTCGCGGTAAATAGCCGACACGAGTAGTTTGTCGTTACATTTGGGGCACGGCCCGACTTCTTTGAAGACGAAGTCGCCGCGCTCGAACTCTCGGACGTTCTTGAAACCACATTTTTGACATGAAATTGTGGTTATTACTGGCTGTATTTTCAAAGCCAACCGCATCACACTCCTTCTTGTTTGAAGCAACATGTAAGTCGAAAGCCCAAGCCCGATGAAACCAATTATCAGCAGAATGCCCGCGCTTGCATCGCCGGAATTGTAGGCAGACAGCGCGAAATACAATGCGGCGAGTGAGAGAACTAACGTGATGAGTATGACTGCAAAGACGAAAGAGGAAATCCTTTGCGTCGGTGCTGTTGCCTCTTCTGCCTCCGTATCTTCACTCATTTTCTCCACCTACTGTCCAATTCCTATGGTGTTGCCGATGCCTGCGACTATGACTGTGTCGCCTTCCTTGGTTTTCTCCAAGATTACCCGTTTTACTCTTTCGATAGCGGGATCTACGGCGTCGAAGACTTCTTTCCGCATGGGTGAAACCGCA
>JAWBOF010000017.1:4981-12389 GCA_038826685.1 Bathyarchaeia archaeon | reverse complement strand
AACTTTCATGCAACCGCAATACCCCATAATTAGTAATTTACCATTATACACTCTTAGCACAATTTCCCGAATTACAATCACGCTTCTGGTCGCTGTTCTATGGGGCGTCTCCTTCGGCATATTAGCCGCCACGAACAGAATAGCCTCACTAATCCTCACGCCCTTCATAGACCTTTTGCAGTCCATCCCGATACTCGGTTATTTTCCGATGGTTATAGGCTTTTTAATAGCATTAGGCCCGTGGGGCATTGAACTTTCTGTTATGGTTCTACTTTTCACGTCAATGGCGTGGGCTATTTTCTTCGGGGTAGTAGGGGCAATCCGAGGCATACCAACAAACGTGGTGGAATCTTCCAGAAGCTTCGGTTTAACAGGGTGGCGATACATTAGGCACGTTATATTGCCCGCCATTACTCCTGCAGTTGTCTCGGGTGCAAACCTTGCATGGTGTGACGGTTGGTTTTTTATGATTGCGGCAGAATACGTTCAATACGGGAAGAACATAATATCGCCGCCGTCGGGTGGGTTGGGCTACCTTCTTGCGCGTGCGGCTTATGATTTTAAAGACATTTATCTCTCCATAATCTTATTGCTGTTCATAACTTTCATCGTCGTGTATTTTAACACCTTAACGTGGCATAAGCTCATGGAAAGAGCTAGCACGGGCACTTTCAAGCCGGTCTTTAGAATGGATCTTTCCGGCGTCGGAAAACTCGGAGTTTCAAAGGCAGCGAGCTGGATACACTTCGGAAGGCTTCACTGGCCGAAATCTTTTTCCATAGCTTTTCAACGCTTGCGAAAATACACACGCATCGAAAAATTTGTCGCCTTGGTTCTCACTCTCTCAGCGGTTTTCTTCGTTTTTTACACGCTGATTGGTCAATTTCCCACATTCGAAACCATACAGGAGGGATTTAATCAACCACCTGCCGGAGATTTAGTGTTTCTACCAGTACTAATCGCCTTGACGATGGGGCGCCTCTCAATAGCCTACGGCATTTCTCTCGCTGTAGCCATCGGCATGGGGGTTCTTGCTGCAGAACACAAAAAATTTGCAGCAGTTTTCTTTCCCCTCTACGACATTGGGCAAGGAGTGCCAATTTTAGCATTGTTCCCCGTCATTTTTCTCGGGCTGAATCAGCTTATCGGGATACCTAGAATCGCCCTTGAACTTACGTGCATAATAATGTTGGTTCTCGACATGATATGGTACATGTTTCTCAACATCGTAAGCGCCGTGAAAAATATTCCTACCGAAATTAATGAGGTGGGACAGCTTCTGGGTTTCAAAGGAATAAAACGAATAACGCACCTAGTCATCCCCTCCATACTCCCAGCAATAGTTACTGGGAGCATTCTCTCGTGGGGAACAGGCTGGAACACCATAATCTTTGCAGAGTACTTGCCGTCAACTGAACCGACGATTCCGCCGCTTTCAATACCGGGAATAGGGTCACTACTTGATAAGGCAGGCTACGAGTACGGAAATACAGTCATACTAATTTTTATGCTCGGAATAATCGCGGCAATAGTGCTTTTAATGGAAGCATTTGTTTGGCGGCGTTTGCTCAGAAAATTTGAAAAATACCATGTGGAGGTATAAACCTTGTCAGCGCTTGAGATAGAAAACGTGACCAAAACATTCTTGACCGAAAAATCCAAAATCTTGGTTTTGGACAACGTGAGTTTTTCGGTTGGAAAAGACGAATTCGTCTGCATAGTAGGACCTTCTGGTTGCGGAAAATCTACTCTGCTCCGAATAATTGCGGGTTTAGAGAAGGCTGATTCTGGGAGAGTACTATTCAACGGACAGCCCATCACGCAGCCTACACCAAAAATAACTATGGTTTTTCAGCTATTCGGACTATTACCTTGGAAAACCGCGTTAGAAAACGTCGAAGTACCCTTGGAAGTGCTCGGAGTACCTAAACAAAACCGCGTGCACATAGCTCAAGAATACTTGCAGATGGTGGGGCTACAAGGTTTTGAAAACACCTACCCACACGACCTCTCGGGCGGAATGAAACAACGCGTAGGAATTGCGAGGGCATTAGCTTTAAAGCCGGAGGTTTTATTGATGGATGAGCCTTTCTCTTCGTTAGACGAACTTACAGCAAAAACTCTTCGTGAATTAGTGCTTAACATCTGGAGGAACCCAGCATTACCAACAAACACTTTCGTCATGGTAAGCCACAACGTTGAGGAAGCAGTGTTTATGGCAGATAGAGTGATAGTCATGTCGCCTCGACCAGGAAAAATCATCGGAGAAGCAAAAATCAACATCCCAAGACCCCGAACCCAATACCTACGAGAAAAACAGTACTTCAGGTACGTCGATGAAGTCGTAGAACTGCTCGAAAAAGGCAAAACCACAACAAAAGACGAAAGCCCCCTATCCTTAACAGCAAAACGAACCAACCAACTTCAAGAAAAACAATAATTTCAACATACAAGATCAAAACAATAGAAACACGGGTTCTCTGTTCATATTTGGGGTGTATTTGGAGCCTAATTGGATCATATATGGAAGAGGGTCTAGAAACGCGCCGAGCAGCCACAAAACTTCAAGGTTATTTAAGGTTTTGTCGGCCTATCAAAATAGATACTTTTCCCTTTTACCGAAAGCGGAACCCCCATGACAACGCTGGCTTCGGGTAACAAATTCAACCGTTTTGCCGCGGTACCGATTCGATACATGATGCGATTATCCACGTTTAGCACACTTGCCGTTTTCACGGCCGAACCTAAAGCAATACCAAGGTCTAGGAGTTTAAAAACGCAATTTGGTCCAACAAAGTCCAGCCCAACCATTGTTTTTGCAACTCTTTCAAACTCGTCACACGTAGCATAACCGCAAGCACCACAGTTCAAACCAAACTTTTTGGCACCCTTAACACCGACAAGCAAAACAGCCACCGAATCACGAAGGTTTTGGCTGTCCCTATAAAATCCCCAGATTTTTCTTTCCTCAGCGATTTTCTCCATCTCCGCAACAATCGCATCCTTTTCCTGACCATACACAACTACCGCGAGAACATCGTCAATTCCTGCAGATTTCGGCGCAGTTCTAGCCGAGATTAACATGAGTTTTGCCGCCTGCAATAGCGCGTCCTTTTCGCCTTCAACACTCCCTATAATCGGCATTACACACCCCTCTTCAAACAACTCACGGCCAAAGCCCAAGAATCCTTATCGCCTCAGCCACTCTCCCAACACCCAACATAAGCGCCGCATTCCGCATATCAACCCTCTCTTTCTTCGAAATCCCATACACATCCCTAAACGCCTTAACCATCTTATCTTCCAACTTCTTATTCGTCTCCTTCGTTGACCAATGCTCCCTCGTCAAATTTTGAACCCACTCAAAATAACTCGACGCCACACCGCCAGAATTAGCCAAAATATCAGGTATCAGAAAAACCTTTTTTTCAAAAAGCACCTTATCAGCCTCCGGTGTGGTTGGACCATTTGCAGCTTCAGCAACTATCTTGGCCTTTATTCTGTCTGCATTGGTTTTAAGAATTTGATTTTCTAAAGCCGCGGGCACCAGGATGTCGCACGGTGTTTCGAGCAGTTCATTATTCGTTATGTTCTGTGCACCTTTAAAATTGACTACCGACCCGCTTTTTTCTTTGTACTCATAAACTTTTAAAGGATTTATGCCATGCGGGTCGTAAATTCCGCCTTGCGAATCACTTACTGCTACTATTTTACAGCCCATTTTATGCAGTATATTCGCTGCGTTCCAACCAACGTTTCCGAATCCCTGAACGGCCACACTTGCTCCTTTGAGTGGCATTTTTAACTGTTTTGTCGCTTCTCTTATACAGAAAACAACGCCAAGCGCCGTAGCTTCCACTCTTCCTTCTGAACCGCCTACATCAATAGGTTTGCCTGTAACTACTTCGGGCACTCTGTAACCCTTGTATTGGCTATACGTGTCCATTATCCAAGCCATTGTTTGACCATCTGTGTAAACGTCGGGAGCCGGTACATCACGGTATGGACCAATAATCTCTAATAGCATGGTCGTAAATCTTCTCGTTATGCTTTCAATTTCCTTTTTCGAAAGTTCCTTCGGGTTACAAGCAACGCCACCCTTTGCCCCGCCATAAGGAATGTCCACAACAGCACATTTCCATGTCATCCACATTGCAAGCGCGGTTACTTCGTCTACGGTGACATTTGGGTGGTAACGAATTCCGCCCTTGAACGGCCCGCGGGCGTCGTTGTGTTGGACTCTGCATCCCATGAAAACATTGACTTCGCCGTTATCTCGCCGTATGGGCACAGAAACTATTAGCGACCTTTTCGGATGTTTCAACACTTCATGAATGTTCGGGTCTAAATCCATTTTTTCTGCTACGATGTTTAACTGTTCAAGTGCTACGTCAAGAGGACTTAATGCTTTGCTCATATCGGTAAACACCTTCATTAACGGGTAATTTATCGCCTATCCTTTTACGGGACTGGTATAATAACTTTAAGCTACCCCTAGCTTTTAGAAAAAAGAAAAACATGAAAAAGTGATTATTTTTTGGTACGGTTTTCCTTTCTTTGCACGTTTTATGGGTTCTCCTTTTTAGTTTTGTTGTTCTTGTGGTGAAAATTCTTTAAACGCACAAATCCAAATGTGACACATACTTGTACATAGAACATTAATATGAATTGAGCCTTCATAATCTTATTTTAACCACTAAACCTAAACGAAAGGTCGTTTAAGGATGGGCACAAAAATGAAGTCAAAACGAGTGCAAGAAGTATTCAAAATAGACCTTACAAAAATCGAAGGAGATGGCGACTTTCCATGCCCAAAATGTGGAACAGTCATTTCGCCTGACGACCAAACAGAAGAAGCATACAGCATCGTGGACACAAAAATGAAGGGCGACATGCTCGAAGAACTTGTAGTTGTTTGCAACAAATGCGGCAGCAGAATCCACATCGTCGGCTTTTTACAGCTGTAGCGTTCTTCATTAGCATGCGTATTGTTTTCTATCGTGGTTGTTTTTTATCGTGGTTTTTTCGTGAATTTTTAGAGGGCGGATTTTCTATTTTCTTCATTACGGCCATGAAAATTGCCCATGCAACAAGCCCATAAAATGCTCCATTAATCAGCGCACTGAAAAAATACGTGTATTTTGAAGTCACGTTTACCCAGGCAAGTATGGTGTCGCCTGGAAACATGGGTAAGGGAATTAAAAGCATGGCTGATGCGAAAATGAAGAAGAATACTGCAAATAAGTATGCTCCCTTCATTTCCTTCATCATTCTTATCTTGAATAGCGAGGTTTAATAAACTTTCCCGTATTAATGTACAACATGAATACATTATGAGACGATAAAATATGTTCTTTAAGACAGGAAAATTTTTAATCAAGACAAAAAACGTCTGCAATAAGTTTTATCTATCTTTTCTTTTTGGCGAAAGTATTTTTTTGTCAGAATCTTTGAAAGTGTTCTCGGCGCTGTTCTAGGTCCTCTTCCATATATGATCCAATTAGGCTCCAAATATGCCCCAAATATGACGAGAGAACCGTAGGTTCGCTTTTTAGGTATAGTGTTTGTGGTGGGCTATTTCGATGTGTTTAAATTTGGCGATGCAAAGATTGAACATGTTCTGGGCTTGTGTTTATTTTGCTTTAACAAGCTGGATAAAGTGGCTCTGCAGTGCTTTATGAAAACCGATGCTAGCCGTTAGAGTGTATGTGTGCGCCAACCCTAAACAACAAGAAAAAAGAAGATGAAAGGTTAGGAGCTACCTTTCAACACTTCTGCTTCATTTGGTGGAGGTGGTATGAGCCCTTGTTTCATCAAAGCCATCGTTGACTCCCGAGCGTTTTTAATAATCGTTACCGCATGATCCCAGCGTTCTTGACGGCTCGGCTTGATTCGTGCTCCTCCTTCTTTTATGCTCTCTAAAGCGCATGCAACTGCTACTCTTGGAAAGACTTCCCACTCCTCCATACGCGGTGAAATGTCGCCTTCATGAATTCCTCTTTCTTCAGCAAACTTTGCCAGTTCTTCTGCCGCTGCCACGCACATGTCGTCAGTAATAGTTCTAGCCTTTACGTCCAAGACTCCCCTGAAAATTCCCGGAAATCCTAGGCTGTTATTAATTTGATTCTCAAAGTCGCTCCGACCGGTGCCCACAACCCGTGCGCCAGCTTCTTTAGCCTCCCATGGCCAGATTTCAGGAATCGGATTAGCGCACGCAAACACTATGCTGTTCGTCGCCATCCGTGCAACCCACTCCTTCTTTATAACACCCGGCCCTGGCGTAGACGCGGCAACAACAGCATCCACACCCTTCAAAGAATCCGCAAGGTCTCCGGTTCTGTGCTCGGCGTTAGTTTTTTGGGCCAACTCGTACTTCCACGGGTCTTCGTCTTTTATGGCTTTGATGTCCGGTCTGTCGGCGGTAACTATGCCCTTCGTATCGACCATAATGATGTTACCGGGCTTGAAGCCCGCTTTTATCATGACGTAGGCCGTGCGGATGTTTGCGGCTCCTGAGCCCACGAGTGTCACGAGGACATTCTGCTTCTTCTTTCCCACAACTTTTAAAGCGTTAATTAAACCAGCCAAAATAATCGTCGCCGTGCCTTGTTGGTCATCGTGCCACACAGGAATCTGCAGTTTCTCACGGGCTTTTTCGAGTACATAGAAGCATTTCGGCTTGGAGATGTCTTCGAGGTTGATGCCGCCGAAAGTAGGTTCGATTAACTCGCAGGCTTTGACGATCTCGTCCGGGTCTTTTGTGTTTAGGCATATAGGGAATGCGTCGACTCCGCCGAGATACTTGAACAACAAAGCCTTTCCTTCCATCACAGGCATGCCTGCTTCTGGTCCGATGTCACCCAACCCCAAGACGCGGGTGCCATCAGTTACGACTGCCACAAAGTTAGAGCGGTTGGTCTGCCGCCAAACTTCCTCTGGATGCTCCTTAATCTGTTTGCACGATGCCGCAACGCCGGGCGTGTACCAAATTGCAAAGTCAGCGGGGCTTCGAATTGGACATTTGGGCAAAACTTGCACCTTACCTTCGTAGAACGGATGATAGGCAAGCGCTAGTTTGCTGGGTTTTTTGGCTTTTTCCAGCAATTCCTCAACTGTAACTTTCTTAGCCAACGTTTTTTCACCTTTTTTGGGTAATGTAGAGACTACGTTCTACCACATATAAGAGATTTAAGGATTATGCCAATGTTTTTTTGAAAAGTTAGAATTTCATGCAAATCTGTATTGTGAATTCATAAGCCTATTAAATACTACTCGTCTATCACAGTCAAAATCAGAACAGCAAAAATCAAAAAAGGAGAAAATCGAATGAAAACGAGAACATTAACTGGCATTTTCCTTATCCTGTGCATAGCGTCATCTGTAGGTTTGCTACCGATTTCGATGGCAG
>JAWBOF010000017.1:0-4971 GCA_038826685.1 Bathyarchaeia archaeon | reverse complement strand
TTTAAAATCGAAGGCGGCTGGAGCAAAACAGTCGACTTCTTCAATTACGCACGTGCTTATGCGCCCCTCTTTAGAAGGCCACCCGCAGATTGGCACGCGTGGACTTACATTACGTACATAAACACCACGGGATTCCAGTTGCTCTACTGTGGATTAGAAAACGTAACCTTCGGAACCGCTGCTACGCTTACTCTTCCTATTCAAACATTCCTCATGCACTACAAAACCGAAAACACAAAAACAGACATAGTTACGGCGTCGTCCTTTTTGATGTTGATGGCATTCAACGAGACCGAAACCACGCTTTTCCAAGGCTCGCCGGACATCAATGACGTCTTGTATTCTTCCATAAACCTCGGCGTTGATTTATCCAGCAGTTTCGAAGGAGGCACACCGCCAGCACTTGGCAGTAAGACAAAAGTGTTCCCGTTAACAAACTCCAGCGACGGACTAAATTGGTCTTGGGGAATGCAGTACACCAATCTTACGGCAATTTGGTTCAGAACATGGATAAACCCAGACGACCCGCACTTTAACAGCGCATTTGTTGCAATAACAAGGTATGACGAGCTAACTTTCACGTACAATCTGACCATAGACAAAGACACGCACAAAGCAACTTTGATGGAAAACCACGTAATAGGCAGGATGCGTGAACTTTGGATACCCGCGTTATGGTCCTACTACAACAGCACAGGACACTATGGCTTGTTTGGGCAACTAAAGTATCCAGACAACGAGACCATCTACAGCTTTTTAGACGAACAAAAAATTGAGATGAGCATAATTCAATATCAAACCACGTTGATGATAGACCATACGACTGTGAGTAAAGCCGGTGCACAAAACGTCACAGACAACGAAGTTGACGTGTCAAATGCAGATATCACGACAACATCAGACACCGGAGAAACCGTGTTCACCGCGTCTTTCGGAACAAAAAAGACCTATAGACTATACAATTACACACTCGACCAAAACGAAAACACATACAACAATTACACGGCAGTTACGAGAACAAGCAAGATCCGCGGTTTCGCTTTCAACGGCATAATCCAAAACTGTGTCGCTTTCCTACGGTACGTTCCTTACGCTTTGAGGCACATCAACCAACCCTTATACAATAAGTACAGTCAAGGCGAAACCTTACTGTTGAACGTAACCGGCGCCAATTACTTCTACATAATCTCGTACCCAACCTACAGCGGCTACAGAGTCGAACATGACCCCACGTACACGTACTACATTGCACCAATGGGAGAGTCCCAGTCGCCGCCTTTAGGGTGGGGCGGTATTATCGTAGTAGCAATAGTGATAATCGCCATCCTACTCGTCATCGGCATAGTGATAAGGCGAAGAAAACATCAGACACCGGCAGAACTCCAATAAAACCTATTTTTTCTTTTTAATCCATAACCAGCAAATTTTCTATAAGCTTGCCTTCACAATTTCAAGCGCATGCCCAAGCCTTGCAGAAGTTAGACCGCCAAGTCCCGCCAGTTCTTCAGTCGTCAAAAAACTGTTTGCGTTAGAATCGAATAAAATATTCGCTGAAGCGGAGAACTCTTCGTTTTCAGCCCACAAAATAACCGTCAACGGCACCAAAGGAAGAGAGTGAACTTTAACCGAATATTCACCGTAAGCCTGCGGCGTTCCACCCAACAATTTTGCGGCTTTTATTAACGCTTGAGGCTTGGGACCGAAGATTTTTGCGAGAGGCTGTATTGAACGTTCAACGAAGGCCTTATAGTATATGGAACCGCCGACGAGTTGACCGAAGGAAACCAGTTTCGCCGTCTCCGGAACCGCCTTCGCGTTTGCATAGCCACAGAGGACGAAGTAAACGGTTACGTCCCAACCTGTTAAAGGCTGACGTCCTAGTTCGTCGTAAACGCTTCCGTCATCGAGACAAAGCCGAAGCCCCAAAAACCTCAAATCGTTTTTGTCGGGAAAACCGAGACGCCCTCGTAGACTGCGTATCTGGCTTTTGCAAAGATTCCAGTTCCACAATTCGCGCACGCGGTTACAGGGTTTTGGCAAGGCTTTAGGCGTTTCCTTTCTTAGTATTGTATGCCCTTGGTGGTCGGTATTTTTTCTGGAAATTTTACGGGTACAACTTCGTTGACAAAGTCTGCGCGGTTGATGAGTTCTTTAGGTGCGTAGCGTCCAGTTAAAATTACTTGGGTGCGTCTGGGGACAAGGTCGAGGAACGCTAGCACGTCGTCGATGCTTAGAAGTTTGCAGTAAAGCGCCAAGTTGATTTCATCCAAAACCAGCAAGTGTGGTTTTTTCGCTATCATGATCTGCCGTGCGAATTTTAACGCGTTTTTGGCTAGTTTTCGGTCTTCTTCGTTTAGGTTTTTTAGTCCATGCCATCCTTTTCGTCCGAACTGGTAGATTTCGTAGTAGGGTGCGAGTGTTTTTCTTATTTTGTATTCGCCCGTGTTTTTCCACCATTTCATGAATTGAATGATGATTACGTGGCGGCGGTGTCCGACTGTGCGGAGAGCCAGTCCCAGTGCGTTAGTTGTTTTTCCTCCTCCTAATCCTGTGTACAAGTAAATGTGGCCCATGTTCTTTGCCTTGATACACTCTAATTGCATCTGCGTTAAAAGCTTTTAAACAACTTTGCCTTTGCTTAAGAATAAACATGAACATGCATGAATGGCGTTTAAAATGAAGACAGATTACAAGCAACTACTGAAGCGTGCACAAGAAAAACTTCCGCCCGAGGTTATGAAGAAGGGAAGGTTCGAAATGCCTACCTTCCAATCGTACAACATCGGTATGCGCACTTATGTAAGGAATTTTAAGGAGGTTGCGGATGCATTGAATCGTGACCCGCAGCACTTGCTTAAGTTTCTTACTAAGGAGATGGCTACTGCTGCGACGACGGAGAGTGGGAGGGCGATTTTTCAGGGAAAGTTTACGGCTGAGACGTTGAATTTGCTTTTGGGTCGTTATGTTGACCGGTTCTTGAAGTGTCCCATCTGCAAGGGTTTTGATACGAAAATCGTAAAAGAGAGACGTCTTTCATTTTTATTATGTGAGATATGTGGTGCTCGGTCGCCAGTACCTCTCGTATAGACGAAAAGTTGCGTTGACGTGTTGGATGTCTACGTAAACATGCGAAAATGGGGCAAATGCGTCTTATTAGCCACGTGTGACGCTGAACTTTTGGGAAAAACCCTAAAAGAAGGCAAGATCGTATTCCACGTGCACGAAAAATTCTATAAAGGACCAAAAGTCACGCTGGAAGAAGCCTTGGAACTCATCAAACAATCAACCATCGTCAACATGGTGGGTCACAAAATTGTTCAGAAAGCCATCGAAAACGGCTTTGTTCATCCCGAGGCGGTTTTAACGATTGAAGGCGTGCCACACGCGCAAATTGTGAAGGTTTAGCGAATAGAATATATTTAAGCCAGATGCGTGTTTCAATAGTGTTATAGACTGAGTGTGGACTCTTGGGAAAAAAGAAAGTCCTAAGCGAAGAAGACATAAACAAATTGGTGATTCCGGCACCGACCGACGTGTTAGGCGTCGCCATAAAATTACTCGGTTTTGACCGCGTGCTCGTAAAATGTCAAGATGGTCACGAAAGACTATGCCGCATTCGGGGTAACATGAAACGACGTGTCTGGATTCGTGAAGGTGACATCGTCCTTGTTTCCCCATGGGATTTTCAGTCTGATAAACGAGGAGACCTAATCTGGCGATACACTAAAGCACAAGCCGACACACTCCGAAAAAAAGGCTACCTAACCATGTAGCAGGAAAAAGAAGGTGGCCTACCGAAAACGCCTTCAAAAAAAACTTCTGCGCAAAGAAAAAACCTACGAAATTGAGCAATTGATGAAAGAAAAAAGAAGCGAAGAATACGAGGTTTTGGAAGAAGTTTTCGACCGCTCCACGCTTATGACGATTTATGACTTTATGAATAAAGGCGTGATAGGTGAAATAGCCGGCGTAGTCAAGGCTGGAAAAGAGGCACGAATCTACTGGGGCAAAGCCCCGGATGGCAAGGAACTAGCGATTAAAATCTACCTAACAATTTCCTCAGAATTCAAAAAGGGTAAACTAGTCTATATCGAAGGCGACCCTAGGTTTAAAAACGTAAAACACGACACTCGTTCGCTCGTTTTTGCTTGGGCGCTTAAAGAGTACAAAAACCTTGAACTCGCCACCCGTGCGGGCGTAAAAGTACCTCGTCCAGTAGCCGTCAAAAACAACGTGCTCATCATGCAATTCATCGGAAGAAACGGCGACCAAGCGCCAGTTTTGAAAGAAATGTCACCGAAAAATCCAGAAAAATTCTATGAGCAACTGCTCGAGAGCATACAAAAATTGTACCAAAAAGCAAACCTCGTGCACGGTGACATAAGCGAATACAACGTTATGATTTGGCAAAACAAGCCCGTGCTGTTCGACATTGCCCAAGCAGTGCCCTTGGAGCATCCGATGGCGGACACCTTTTTAAGAAGAGACATAACTAACCTTACACGTTATTTCCGAAAACTCGGAGTAGCCGTGTTAACCGAGGAAGAAGCATACCGGAGGATTACAAGTGGCAGTTCCTAGCATGTTTGTTAGAATTCCCAAAGAACGCGTAGGCGTGCTCGTCGGACCCGAAGGACTCGTCAAAACACGCATAGAAGAAAAACTAAAAGTAAAACTTCAAATAGACAGCGAAACCGGAAACGTTGACATAACCTTATCGCCTCAAACCGACGACCCCTCTGTGCTTTTTAGAGCCAGAGAAATTGTTACAGCAATTGGAAGGGGGTTTTCGCCGGAGCACGCATTCCGTTTGTTAAACGATGAAGAACCAATTTTCGAGCTACTCGACCTGCACGACGTGGTAGGCAAGTCTGAGGCCGATTTGAAACGCGTTCGCGGAAGAGTCATCGGCGAAAACGGCAGAACGAGAAGGCTCATTGAAGAACTAACAGAAACCCATGTTTCAGTTTA
>JAWBOF010000016.1:0-12715 GCA_038826685.1 Bathyarchaeia archaeon | reverse complement strand
TATTGTCGTTTTTTATTGATTCGACCAAGTTTTCGTCGTTGTACAACTTAAGACGCGTAACGATTCCATCGATCATTCGTTTCGGAAAAACGTTCCCTTTCTCGTAGATTTCTCTGTGTTTTTCCAACAGTTTCGCCGATTCGTAGCAAGAACGAGGCAGAGTTTTAAGGTTGTCCTCGCTGAATCTGGGGCTTTCTGCAAGCATCTCATCGCTAATTTTTAGTGCTTTCTCTTTATGTGTAAGACCGTAGTCGATAGCCATCAAAATTCCGGCAAGGAGCAAGTAAACGTTTGCTGAGCCATCTGGCAACCGCAACTCGAAAGTCTGCATGTATTCGCGTTTACCGTTTTCCGCGGCCCACCAACCCAGCGGCACTCTGATAAGGGCTTCACGATTTTTGTAACCCCAATAAACTTTGGTCGGTGCTTCTTGCTTTGGAACCAAGCGCAGATAAGAAGTAGGTACTGTATTGCCAAAGGCTGTTAGACTCGGAGCAAACTTCAGCACTCCTCCAATCATCGCCTTGGCATCCTCGCTTAATTCTCCACGAGAATTAGTCATTACACTCTCACCGTTCCTCGCGCCAGAAATATGCACATGCATGCCGTTGCCAGCGTGCCCTAAAACGATTTTTGGAGCAAAACTTACTTCCACGCCGTACTTCGCGCTCACGTTGCGTATGACCCATTTTGCAATCGAAACATTGTCCGCCATGTCTACTGATGTTTCTAATCGAGGCTCGATTTCATGTTGTTCCATGAGGACGTTATCGTTTTCGACCATGCCAACTTCCGCGTGACCGTATTTTACAGGCACCCCAACAGTGGCGAGCGTGGTTAGAATTTCGTTTCGTAAGTGTTCAAACTTTGCAAAGGGCGAGGATTCTTGATAATTTTTCTGCGGTGTTCCCGGGTAAATTGTCGGTGTTTCTCGTTTGGCTATGATGTAGAATTCGAGTTCGCAGAGCACTTTTATAGCAATGCCAGTTTCTTTCAACAGTTTTTCTTGTGCTTTTCTGAGCACGTTTGCGGGCGAAATTTCAAGTGGTTCTCCGTCTTCGCCGAAATAATTGCACAAAACATTAAGCGTAGGAACAATATTGAAAGGGTTAACGAAGGTCTTATTAATTCTCGGTTTAATGTACACGTCGCTTTTAGAGGGCTCAAGAAAAGAAAAAAGGCTCGAGCCGTCCACGCGTTCGCCGAAATCCAAGATTTCGTTTAGATGAGCTTCGTTGTTGATTGCAAAACTTAGCGTCTTAAGCCTGCTGTCTTCGGCGACGTGGCATAAATTTATCATCTTAACCTCTCTTTCTTTGGCGAACTTGACAATGTCTTCCTTCGTGAATTCTTTGGGCAGTTTACCTAAATGCCTAACCAGCGGGTTCGGGTTGAGGTTGATAAAAGCGCCTTCTTTATTGCTCAATTGTGAAACCCTTCCATGAATCATTGCGAGGAAAAATATACGGTGCAGAAGGTTCTATTTTAGGTTTATTTGGCAAATTTGGCCTGTTTATTTTCTCTTGAATTGTTTTCTTAAAATTCGTTTCTTTGGCAGTTTGGGTTTTTTCGTTCGCGGTGCGTCTGTGATTGGCATTTTATTGTGCCTCTCTTTTTGTTTTTTATCCTTTCATTAAACCAAGCAAGAAGCCCGCGGAAAAACTTAGGGAATAAAACAATCCGGACAACATTGGCGCTATTTCGGGCAGCATTGCTTGTAAACTGATTAAGGCGTTGAAAAGAACCTCACCGAGTTTATCGTAGTAAATCTTAATCGCGCCCATGTATTCTAAGCCGATGAGTATTAGGAGACATAAGCCTACAAAAAACAGGAAAAGTTTGACGAGCTTTTTGATGGCATAGCCTACAAGAAACCCAGTCGCCCCGAGCATCCCTAAGGATATCAAGTCCCACATTTTCACTCATAATATAAGCAGAGCCTCTGAGATTAACCTTTTTGACATGAATTTTTAAATACCTCTATCAGCCGTCTTTTCCTTTAGGAGACAACTCTGTTGGAAGAAAAAGACTGTTGCTGGATAGTTAACCCAGGTTGCGGTGTGGAACCACGCAAATGCGACCCATGCCCAGCGTTTAAAGCTAAGACCACCTGTTGGCGTTTCAACTGGAAATCCATAGCTCGAGCATGCACATTCAGCGAGAGAGAGTATTGGCACGAGTTCTTTACGAAACAATGTATTCAACAAAAATGCCCCATCTACATGAATCACAAGAAAGAAAGAGACGAACGTATCAGCGCCTTCAAGTACTATGATAAATAGCGACGATTAACAGGTTTCAATCTTGCTTTTTCAGCAGAAGGAGCGTGCTTTGAAATCCAAGTTGAAACTAAGCCGAAGCCGAAACCTAGCCTTTCCGTTCTAGCCCTAATTGCATTCATAGTGTCCTTTGTGATCGCCCGTACATTCACTACTCTCAACCCCCACACAATCATCTTAATCAACGGCAGCATCCACATTCACCATTTCTGGTACGGTTTGGCCATGCTCGCTATCGGCGGTTGGCTTGGCATTAGTTTTGAGGAGGAACGGATCAACCGTTTAGCGGCAATTCTTTTTGGTGCTGGTGGGGGGTTAATTGGGGACGAAGTTGGGCTTCTGCTTACGTTAGGAGACTATTGGACAATGCTCACCTACACGTTCTTAATCGTGTTTCTCGCGTTTGCTTCTATACTTATCTTACTCAGCAAATACTTTGGAACCATACGCAGAGAATTTACAGAATTCCTAAGCAGCAACATAAGCCTCTACATCGGCGTTTTCATGGCGGCAGTTTCAATAGCGTTCATAATGGAGACAGATGACGTGACAATCAACACGGTCTCAACCGCGCTCGCCATAGTTGCCTTCATTATTATTTTAATGTATTTTATCCAGAGAATCAGAAAGAAACGTTAGAAAAAAGAAGGAGAAAAAAAGCGCGTGGGTTATTCAGGTCTAGTTATTTGGATGTTTCTCGCAAGCACGTAGGGCGACAAGGACGGCGGGTCAGCTTCACCCCACCAGTGAACATGTTTTCGTTCTTTTGAAATTCCAGCGATGTTCGCAAGCAAGTTTAGGATGTTGTCGCTGAGGCGGATTTCTTTCCAAGATTCCTTGATTTCACCATTTTCGATCAAGAATATGCCGTCGCGTGGGATTGTTGAAAAGTCACCCGTTGCGTAGTTTTGGAATCTAGTGTACCAAGTGTTCGTTACGTACAAACCTCTTTTTGTGTCTTCGAACATTTCTTCTCTAGTCATGTCACCTGCGTCCATCTCCAAACTCCACGGCATTGGTTGAACCAAACCAGCATGACCTGTAGTCTTGGTTTTGAACAGTTTAGCCGTAGACGTATTGTGGAAGTATGTTTTCAGCACGCCTTTATCGATGAAAACTGTTTCTTTCACTGGCGCGCCTTCGTCATCGAAAACTCTGTTGCTCATCGAATATTTACCGGGATTATCTCGAATAGTCACGATTTCGGGTCCCACCTTCTGTCCAAGTTTGTCGGCAAACACAGACATCTTCGTCAAGACAAAAAACGCCGACCCCATCATTCCATAGGCACCAAGCATCGATCCCCAGAACAATGGGTCAAAGATGATGTCAAATTTTCCAGTTTTTCCAGCTTTCGGGTTCTTCGCCATCTTCGCAATTTCTCCAGCTTTCTCTCCGGCTCTTGCAGGTTTAAAGTCCTTAAGCGAAGAGTTGCATTCCACACCGTGTCCCGATTCGTCCCTTGCGGCAAAAGCCCTAATAGACAATTCGATCGCCGACCTTTCGTCTCGTCCTTCTGGTCCCTCTGATGACACCAAGAAAACTTGTTCATATTTTGTGAAGAGAATGCCGCCTGCGTCAATGTTTTTTCCAATTTTTCGTTGAGCAGCGTCTATGGCCTCGTAAACGTATTCTGACGGTTTTTCGATGTTTCTGATGGATTTGTCGGCCATCGGTTGCGCGTATTTAAATTTGCCTTGAACCACTCCGCCGTACATCGGGTTTTCTTTGGATGCCTTAGCCAGTTTAAACAATTGCTCCATTGTTGGCGTGATGTTCTGGAAGTTTTTGATCTGTGTGGCGACTACCCGTTTCTGCCATGTGAGAAGAACATTTGTGGTATAGTCGTCCCATGCCACCCCGATGTCGATTTGATTGTTACTGAACCTTAATTGTCGATATTCACCGAATACCGTTGTGGCAATAACTTCGTCCGCGCCTAACGCTTTGCCTTTCTTCATTATTTCCTCGGTCTTTGCCATTATTTCACTCATTTTATGTACACCCCTCTCAGCCTAGCTAAGGGTCCACCAGTATCGACAGGAACGCCTTGCCCCGGATCGCCCTTTCCGCAAAGTGCACTAACGAATCCAACTTTCTTAGAAACACCGTCCACCGCCATCCAGAAGGTCTTGGTCGTGGTTTCAATAATTGGTCTTGCCACAGGTGCTTTGAGTTCGCCGTTTTCGATGATGTAAGCTTCTCTTCCAATGTAGCGCTGATTAAATCGCACGTCGTCAATGTTCCATTCAGTAAAGGAGTTCATGAAAATGCCATACTTAATGTCTTCAAAGATTTCTTCTTCCGACATGTCGCCAGGCTGTAGATAAGTGTTCGCCATTCTCACGATGGCTTCGCGGTCATAGTTGATCGAGCGTGACGCGCCGTTACTTCTTGTGCCTAGTTTTGCAGCGGTTTCACGGTTTTGCAGAAACTCGTTAATCACGCCTTTTTTATAAAGATAGCGAGGTCGGGCTTTAATTCCTTCATCGTCATACAAGTAGTAGCCATAACTGTTCTCTATATCGGGATTGTCAATAATCGTAACCAACTCACTGCCGATTTGCGTGCCTATCCAGTAGGGTCCACCCGGGTAAATGAAAGACCTGCCTGCTTGACTCATCTCTCTTCCAAGAACTCTGTCCGCCTCCATAGGATGCCCACAAGATTCATGGCAAGCGATGCCTACGACTTCTGGGCCGCACACCAGATCCATTTTGCCCGGTTTCACCGCTTTTCCTTCTCTAAGCAAACGTTGCAGTACTTGCACTTCTCTCGCCAAGTCTTCTTCTAACTTCCATTTTTCAAAAGCTTCCCAACCGCCAGTGTAGCCGAACCATTTGAATGGAAGTTGCTCCATCTTACCGCCTTCCACAATTGTGACGCCGAAAGGCGTAACTTCGAGTCTCGGTACGAATGAGGAGATTGCTGATCCTTCGGTGTTAACGAAGTATTTTTCCGTGAGCGTGCTTTGGTACACTAGAGTTCTTGCAACTACGTTTGTTTTTTGTGACATTATGGCTTTGTCGATTTCCATTAGCCTCTCTATTTTTTCTTCTGCAGAAACGTTTTCGATTTTTTTCTTTTGTTTAACGTCCCATTTTGTTCTGACGGCTTTTTCTTCAGCGAACTTGATTTTGTCTTTGCGTTTAGCGTTTTTGGCCAGTTTGTATGCGAGGTTTACGATTTTTTCTGCTTCTTGTTTTGTCCATTTGTTGGATGAAGCGAAACCTAAGCCGCCGTCTGCGAGTATTCTTACGCAGAACCCGCTGTCCTTTGACACCGCAAAAGCATCTAGGAGACCGTTTTTGATCACCATGTTTTCAGCATTTGTGTCGAGCGCTCTTGCTTCAGCGTATTCGATTTTTTTGCTTTTGGCAAGTTCGAGGCAATAGTCAACTATGTCTTTTTCCAAGTTTTTCCCCTTTTTTGTTTTGATTTTTAGATAAGAGTAGGCAAAGGTGTAAATATCTTTCTGAAGAATTTTGGAGGAAAAAGAAGGATAAGGGGTCTATTTGACTTGTGCTGTGCGTTCTTCTAGGAGGCTGGCCAACAAGCCCATGTAGCGGCAGCTGTCGCACAAGCCGTCCTTGTCAGATGCGTCTCTTTTATCGCATTTTTTGCATTTGCCGAATTTGCTTTTTTGCCCCATTTTTCGTTCACTTCTGAAAAAGATGGATGGTTGAATGGAATGTTAAGGCTTATGAAAAGAAAATTTTAACCGTGAACAAAGATTTGTAAACAAAAGCGAGATTATTCATGTGTAAGCATGATTTTGAGTTCTTCGGTTTTTGGAGTTCCAACTATTCGGTTTTTTTCAAAGATTATTGTGGGCGTGTTTTTTACTCTTTTTAGAAAAGCCTTGATTTTGCCAGTAAATTTGGCTACGTCGATTATTTGAACTTTTAAGTTTTTTTCTATGGCGATTTTTTGGATGAGCTGTAACGTTGTCTCGTCTTCTTTGGAAAGGATTTTTTCTGTCTTTGTTGCAAGCAAACCCTTAATCGTACAATAGTGCACTGTTCCACCAGCGGCGAGCGGTCGGCCTTCAATGGATGTTTGTGTGACGATTTCTTTGCTTGAAATGTAAACCTCGACAATCCTAGGCATCGGTACTCCCCAATTTTCGGCTGCGTTGTAGAGGTTTAAAAAATTATCTAATTGAAAAAGCGAAAAATCTATTTTTGCAAAAAACAATACTATTTTAACCGTGAATTTCAAATGAAAATCATGTTGTTTAACTGTTTGTTGGGGTTGGTTTCTTTGCGAAAAAGCCTCCAAGGATGTGTCGGATATGAATGAAAATTTTGAAATTAGGGAGTGTCCGAAATGTGACGGTGCGATGATCAACGAAGCGTTGGAGTGGAGATGCCCTCGATGTGGGTATACCATGTGCATAGAACCCGAGTACTGCCCACCAAAAAAGAAGGGTGCGCGCGATGAAAGAAAGAGAATGCCAAAAAAGTGACTTCGCCCAAGAATGCCAAAAGCCGGGTAAAATTAAAAAGGTTTTATTCATCGTTGTAGGGACAATTTCGTTGGGTGCAGGCATCATAGGGATACTTTTGCCGGTTGTGCCTACTACGCCGTTTCTTTTGCTCGCTGCTGCTTGTTATTACAAGGGTTCTCGGCGGTTGCACCGTTGGATGCTTAATAACAAATGGTTTGGAGGGTATATACGTAATTATTTGCAAGGGAAGGGTGTCTCTTTAAAAGCGAAGGTTTTCGCTGGGTTGCTGTTGTGGATTACTATAGGCGTTTCTGCTGTTTTTCTGGTGAATGTTTTAATCATACAGCTGGCTTTATTTGCTGTTGCGGTTGCTGTAAGCGTACATCTCGTAATGTTGCCAACTTTTAAAGAATCCTAACATTGACACTTAATTTTTGTTAAGCTGTGGTTTGGGACGCATTTGTTTTTTGTTGTGGTGCTCTTTGATGTTTTGTTCTTAGCAGAGGCGCGTCGAGCATAAATCTTAAATTTATCAAAAAAACAATAATTATGTGAAGGTTCGGAGCGCATGAGAATTTTTATAACCTTGCCCCTCCCATCTCCTTTTCTCTGCAATGCTCCGAACCTATGTCTTTTTTTATCCTTGCGTATGGTGGAGGTGTTTCTTTTTGAGAACGCACATACGCCTTCTCTAGTCTAGTATCGTTTCTGCATAGTACAATGTAGTCAAGGCTTTTGCGGTCTAAACATTATTCAGTTTCTCAATCGGCGGCGATGATGATATGGGGCATAAACAAGCAAAACTGGAAGTGTATTTGTCTTCTATAGGTTTTTTATATTTTATTCTTCCAGAAAGCATTATAATCAAAGAAACGCAGTCATACGTGGAGAAGAGCGCGTGAAAACCTACATAAGTATCCTATTCTTAGTCCTAATTTTCATGACTACTTCTGGCCTTGTTGTTCAAGCCGTTTCTGAGCCGTCGTTGACTGAAGTCTTGAGCAACTCGGGTTTTGCCAATTTGTCCAAAATTAATTCCACGGATGTGACGTTCCCAGCCGGGCGATACAGGTTAACGTTGCTCGCCGAATTCACAGTATACCACAACGCAAATGTGCTAAGTTATTACCGAATAGGCACCAACGAACACAACATTATTCTTGACGATTCGGAAGGAAACTTTGGATACGTTACACCGCCTAACTCTAAAGTGTTCATGGCCGGTTCTGAGTTTGGTCTTTCAGTTTGGGTGACTCCAAAGTATTCTCGTTTTCCCGGCGATTGTAACCACGACGGCGAAGTGAACATGACTGACGTGTACATTGCCGAGGTGTCATGGCAATCCAGACCAGATGATTCGAATTATAATGCGCATGTAGATTTTAACATGGACGGGATCATAAACATCAAAGACGTCACGGTAATATGCGTAAACTGGCTAAAAACATGGACCAACAGATACTTCACTCAAAACAGCCTCAACGCCGACGGACAAATCCATTCGGTAGTTTATAGGAACTTAGACGACCAAATCACATACGTAATTGGATTCGAAAACGCGTACAGCGCTGGCAGCGGAGAATTTCAAGACATTGTCGTGTCGATCAAAATTGAACCCCCACCCTCAGTAGTGCCCGAAGTTCCCATCGGAACAATCATAGCGATGGCTGGAATGATAGCCGCACTGGCGGGTTATATAGGCATCAAACGCCACAAACCACGCCTAAAACACTAAAGCCTAAACGTTTCTTTATTTTTGTTTTTCCTTATCGTTGACAGAAGAATAGTGTAACATAATAAACCTTTTAAGTGAGAGTTACTGTTTAATGTGCAGTCACATTAATTGATGCTGAATGTCAGAATAACCTTTTGACGATCCACGCACAAGTTTTGTGGCAGGAAGAAAAAATAGAATTGCAAACACAATGTTTTAAAGACCTTCCTCTAAGCGAGGAAGTAATGAAAGGCATCGAAGAGCTTGGCTTCACCAGCCTTTTTCCAATCCAAGCACAAGCAATAATACCACTACTCAAGGGCAACGACATCATTGGGCAAGCCCAAACAGGCACGGGTAAAACCGCCGCTTTCGGGATACCGATGATTGAACGTTTAGACCCTAAAGTTAGAACCGTTCAAGGATTAATCCTCGAACCAACGCGGGAACTCGCAATACAAGTGGCACAGCACATAAATCAACTCGGCAAGTACGTCGGGTTCCATGTTTTGCCAGTCTACGGCGGAGAACCCATTGAGAAGCAGATACGCGCCCTAGAGAATGGCGCGCAAATCGTCGTGGGTACGCCGGGACGCATCATAGACCACTTGAGGCGCAGGACATTGAACCTTGCTTCGGTGAAGATAGTCGTCATCGACGAGGCGGACAGAATGCTGGACATGGGCTTCATCGAGGACGTGGAATACATCCTTTCAAAAGTGCCAACAAACAGGCAGACAAGCCTATTCTCAGCGACGATAGACCAGACAGTTATGAACTTGTGCCAGAGGCATATGCGGAACCCCGAGAAAATACTCGTAAGCAAAGACGAAATAGCACTCACACAAATGAAACAATACTACATCGTGGTAAACCCCGCAAACAAATTCGAAATCCTATGTGAGCTACTAAACGAAAAACAAATCCACAAAGCCATAATCTTCTGCAGAACGCGCGAAGACACAAACAAACTCGCGCACAACCTAAAACTGCGCGGGTACGACGCCAAGCCGTTGCATGCAGGCTTCACCCAAGCACAAAGAGACAGCGTAGTCAGCGCCTTCAGAAACGGAAGATTCAAACTACTTGTTGCAACAGACGTTGCCGCGAGAGGTTTAGACATCGAAGGAATAACCCACGTAGTCAACTACAACGTTCCCTTAGACGCACTAGTCTATTTCCACAGAATCGGACGAACCGCCCGCATGGGACTCGACGGAACTGCAATAACGCTCGTAAGTTATGGAGAACAAACCGAATTCAGCAACATAAAAGCCTTAACGAAAACTTCAATAGAAGAACTAGAATGCAACCATCCATTCATTTAATCCCTAGACTAAAGGTCAAGCGTTTGCGACCAATGGCTCAAGACCAACAGCACTAACAAGCTTCCCTTTTTTACCAACCCTTAGCTGCTTTTCTCCCCTAAACGTGGACACGTTAGCGTTTTCAATCTGTACCACCATTCCCACCGACACCATGCGTATCTGCTCGTTCCACAAACAAAGCTTGATAGTTCCAGTGCCATCCGCAATCAAGGCATTAGCTACACTAGCATAATTTCCGAAACGCGTGGACACCAATGTGGGCTTTGCAACCTCCAAAACCTTGGCTCGTAAGTTAACCTGTTTCATCCCGACCCGTAAATCCTTGATGCCAAAAGAACGTGCCTTGTTTTTCTCCTTGACCAAGTACCTTCGGAGCAACGTGGTTTGCTCGAGGTTTTTGATAGGGTTTAATTTTTCCAAAAGAAACTCTTTTGGCAACGAGAACTGGGCAACCACTTTAGAGTCGTCTGTGAGTAAGAAAACGATTTTGTTTTCTCGAACGCCACGGCACTCGATCGAGAGATCGCCGCATTCGAATTTCCGTTCTTTTTCTGCAGAAATTAGCCCGTAGAATAACTTGTCAGGGTCGACTTCATATTTCGCGGAAAGAAAGGCAAGGTATTCGCCGCGAGAAACTTTGTTTCGAATCGTAATCATGCTCCTATGAAAAGTTGGCGCTCCATTACTATTTGATGAATTTCATGGGGTGCCTCTTGAACCTCTTCTTGCAGGCCAAACTGCAGAAGTAATAGGTTTCTCCTTCGTAAGTTATCTTAAACCTAGCCGTATTCTCGTCGAGAATCGCGCCGCAAACAGGATCAGTAGGCATGTTTTTTCCTTTTCTTTTACGCTTTTTACTCCTTTTGTGAACGTATAGACTGTGCGTTTCTGCCTATTATTGTTAATGGCAGAGAGTTGTACTAAAAAGTGGGAAACAAAAAACTTTGACTATTAACGAATGCTACCATTGCGAGTTTAGTATCTTCTCGCTGGTCTTCGTTTGGAATAGCATTCTCGGCAATATACTGGTCTGCTTCCGTCAGGTTTGAACGGAACTTCACATTCTTTTCCGCACTCAGCACAAACTGCCTTATGCATTTCTCTTCCAGACATTTAGCAACTTCAACTCCTTATACTATTTAATGCAAACAAAAAGAGTTTGCACACCACACATCATGCATACACAGTATTAAACTTATTTATGCAGGATACTTGCCCTGTAAAAACATAACTAAACGTAGACCAGAGTTAAAGCAAATTAGGCGCAGTTGAAAAACGTGTTTGCTGTTGTTTGCTCGTTAGGATTACGCTATTTTTTGTTTGGTTTTGGTATGTATATGCCGTGTGGGTCTATGGTTCTTAGGAGGGTCAGTTCCTCGAACGTGGGCGGCTCGGTCTCCGGCACGCGATCTTCAACGATCAAATCACAACTCACGTTCTCCAAGACTTGTTCAGCCGTGATACCCGGATGCACGGTTAATAGTTTAAGTCTCTTGCTTTTTTCATCAAACCCCATTTGGCAAAGGTCTGTGACCACCAGTACAGGGCCGCCGCCCTTCAAGCCTACTCGCTCTCTTGCACCCGGACCGTCAATATAGCCTGGGCTGGTCACGTAGTCGAGTTTTTTCACGAACTTGCGTTTTTCATGTTTCATGATTACAACAATACGCTTCGCAGATGAAACGATGTCGTTTCCGCCGCCGCTGCCCGGCAACCGCACCTTCGGGTGTTCAAAATCGCCAATGTAAGTGGTGTTCAAATTTCCGTATTCATCGATTTGCGCTGCGCCCACAAAACCCACATCCACGTGCCCGCCTTGAAGCATTAAGCCTAAAGTTTCAATCAAACCCACAGCCGCCGATGCACGGTAAGCAAGTCTTGAATCCGCGATTGAAAGTGCAATGTCAACGGCGTTTGAATCGATGAAGCCTGCCTCGTAAACAATTTTTGCATTCTTAGCATGCATGCGCTTGGCTAAAGCCGCGGCGACCATGGGCAAGCCTGTACCCACAAATACAACTTCACGGTCTCGAATCGCTCTTGCACCGCATGCAGCCATCAACTCCAGCGTTGAGTACTCGCCTATTTTTGCGTGTTTTTTTGCTTCAACCATCCTCTTACCCCTTTAATAGCCGAAAGGCTTCTTCGCCCTCAGTTTCATCAGTCGTTCCACGCCGATCTTCTGCAGAAATTCCATGTGGCCGTCAACACCGGTGATGTATTCTTCGCAGTATTTCTGCCACCCCTCTTCGGTTTGGCATAGTTCATAGTACATGCGGATGTGCTCCATGTCATAATCATAATAATTGTAAACCATCATGGGATAGGATCCCCATGGGCATTCGACCACATGCGACACGTAAATGTTTGGAATTACTGTCTGATCAGGTTGCATGCGAATCACCGACGAATCCACGATTTCTTCAGCCAATACAATCGTTTTCTTACCCGCACGAGCACCCTCGATGTCCTCGCCGCGGGTGCCGTCGATCTGCGCGTTTCCTTCTTTGTCAACACGGCAAGCATGCACGATGCTGAAATCAGGGTTTACTGATGGCACAAGCACCACTTTCTCGTTTGTAAACGGGCAGTCGATAACTTTTGCCTTGTCCTTGCGGAAACGATATTTGGTTAACATGTCCGTGCCTAGCATACTTTTCAGTGGCATAAACGGCACGCCTAGAGCGCCGCCTAAGAATCGCAAAGCCATCGCAAGGTTAGTGTAGTCCTCGATTTCGATGCTGCCTTCGCGAACTCTTCGTTGAATGTTCGGCGCCAACCCGATACCTTCTATGGCGTAAAAGGCCATCTCAAACCGTGAAACAACACGTGCTCCTGATAAAATGTCAATGTCAATCTCAGAGCCGCACGTGTAGATGGTTAAGTTCCGTTTTTTCTGGCGCACTAACTCGTGCGCGAAAGCCATGGGTGGACGTTGAAAGCC
>JAWBOF010000015.1:0-12935 GCA_038826685.1 Bathyarchaeia archaeon | reverse complement strand
TGCCATTGTAGCTAAGACCGGCACTGCTTAGGGCAGCGTCAACTTTATTTTTCAACTCGGGATTCTCTTTAAGAAGTTTATTGGTCCTGTTCAAAGTGTAGTAGCAAGCGCTGCACAAGGTTACGACGTCCATACCCATCTTTTCCACTAAAGCCAAGTCTCTGGCTACAAGAGCTATCGAAGAGAGCGGCCTGTAAGAGTAAACCGCGTCAATAGCCCCACAACAGCTCCAGTCAGGTATTTCGGCTAACTCGACATCCAAAGCCTTGCTGATAGCGCGGCATGATTCGCCATATTCTTTTGAAGAGTGATGGACGGCGCAGCCAGGATAGAAAGCGTACTTCATTGAGTTTCCTCCTTGGCGGTTTTTTCAAGTATTGAAAGAAGTTCGGCATGGTTTCCGATTTTTGTAGGTCGTATCTTGAGCCTTCCCTTCCTCCACATGCTCCAGCCAAACTTGGCGTTGTTGTAGAGGCTGGGTAGATCGGATTTTTTGAGAATTTTCATGAGGAGTTCTGGTTCGTGGAGCCTTCCGTATTTTCGTACAATTTCGTAGAAGGTTTTATGGAATTTGGGTTTTATTTCCTTCTTCACAGGAATCTTTTCCTTCATGGCTAGGTTTCTTAGTGACATCATAAGAGTAGTTATATCCACTGCTCGTGGACAACGACTATAACAACTGTAGCATGAGGAACAAACCCAGATAGTCGAACTCGACAAAACTTCTTCCCTCATGCCCAAGTGAATCATTTTTATAATTTGTATGGGCGAATAATCCATGGCGAACCTTGTTGGACAAGTGCCCGCACATAGGCCGCATTGGAGGCAGTCGAGAATGTTTTCGCCTCCGGGCAGTTTTTCGACTTCGTGGACAAATGCCCACCTATCTTTCTGTTGCACTAATGGTTCGGCTGGTTTTGTTTCTTCTTTTTGGTTAATTTTTTCAGGTTGCATGTTGGGTTGCAATTTGCTCACCTTTCAAGTATTTTTCAAGTTCTTCTCGTTTTTCGCTGGGAATTGGACCGAGTTTTGAGATTCGCTCGACAAAGGCGTCGAAGAGGCTCGTGATTTTCTCGAACTGCGGGATGGTCGTGGTGATTGACTGGATTCTAAGCGACTGAATGCCGAACTTGCCTAGGTCCTTCTTCAGTTGTATAATGCGTTCTCGCAGTCGATCTTCCTTAAACAAGCTGTCGTCCCCTTCGACAAAAATCACACCGTCAGCACCCGAAGCAAAAGCATGCAACAAATGTTTTATGCCCAAGCGCCCAGTACTCGGCACACCGATTAATCTGACTTGAGAAGTGTAGCTTCGTCTGCTTTGTCCACCCAAATCTGCAGAGCCGTAGGCGGTCATCTTCTCTACAAAGGCAATTATCTTGGGCGACGTGTTGCCTTCTCGGCTAACCCCTTCAATCTGAGCGATTAATTGTGCTTCGGTGCTATGCTTCAAGTCGATTGCTTCTTGAGGACAAATAGGAACGCATATCCCACAGCCGACACAAGATATAGGATCAATAGTCACTTCCTTCTTCCCTTTCTTTATGGCCTTAGTCGGGCATTGCTCGATGCAAACTCCGCATAGGTTACACTTGTCTGGAATAAGAAAAGCCACCTCCGGTGAAACAGAAATTTTCCCTTTCCCGAGAAAAGTAGCAACTTTTGACGCCGTGGCCATTGATTCCATTGTGGTTTCTCTTATGTCTTTTGGCCCTTGCGCGCATCCCGCTATGAAGATTCCTTCTCTTTTCGTTTCGACTCCCCTTAGTTTGTGGTGGACTTCGAGGAAGAAACTGTCAGGACCCAAATCTATACCGAGCATTTCGGCAAGTTCTTTCGTACCTATATTGGGAACCAAAGCCGGACTAAGCACAACTAAATCAAACGGTTCCTCGATCTGTTTGCCGAGAACTGTGTCTTCTGCCTTAACAACAAGGGAATTGCCTTTTGGCACAACCTCGGCTACTCTCCCCCTTACGAAGGTAGTATGATGTTCTCTAGCCTTAGCATAGAATTCCTCGTAGCCCTTACCATGCGCCCTTATGTCTGTGTAAAAAATCCACGGTTCGGCTCCTGGAACCGACTTGTCCAGCAACAAAGCGTGCTTTATGGCGTTCATACAACCAATTTTGCAACAGTATGCGCAAGCGTTAGTAGCAGTGGAACGGCTTCCCACACAGAGAATAAACGCGACTTTCTTGGGTACTTCACCGTTAGAAGGTTTGTGAAGACCTTGCAGCATGAGTCTTTCAAACTGAAGGTTCGTCACGATATCCGGATGATACCCGTAATTGTATTGCCCAAAAAGTTTAGAATCAATCAGATTGTATCCCGTACATGCAATTATCGCGCCTACGTCAAGGCTTACACTCTGCTCTTGCTGCGTAAAGTCTATGGCTTCTCCTTTACAGAACCTTTCGCAAATTCGGCAGATTCCACGCGTGAGGAACAGGCAATAATCCTTATCTATTACGTAACAGTTGGGGATGGCCTGTTTGAAGGGGATGTAGATAGCCTTCTCTTGAGCCAAATTCTCCTCAAACTTGCTTGGCTTTTTAACCGGGCACTTCTTTGCGCATTCTCCACACGCAGTGCATTTTTCAAGGTTCACGTACCTAGGTCTTATTCTTATGTCCACCTGATAATTGCCCGGAGAACCCTTAACGGCTACAGGTTCAGCGTTGGTGAAAATTTTAATATTCGGATGCTGCGATACCGAGACCATCTTGGGCGTTAAAATGCAAGCCGAACAATCAAAAGTTGGAAAAGTCTTGCTAAGCTGCGCCATGTGACCGCCTATGCTTGGGTTTCTCTCAACCAAGTACACTTGATATCCCTTGTCGGCTAATTCAAGCGCAGAATAAATTCCTGCAATGCCCCCGCCTATAACGAGGACGCTTTCCGTGACTTTCAAGCTTTTAGGCGTTAAGGGCTCCAAAAACTTTGCGCGTTCAACTGCTCCGCGGATGAGTGCTATCGCTTTGCTTGTTGCCTTTTCTTTGTCGTCGTGAACCCAACTACAATGCTCTCTTATGTTAACCATGTCCAGAAGGTACGGATTGAGCCCTGCAGACTTGACAGCCTGTCTAAAAGTGTCCAAGTGCATTCTGGGCGAGCACGAAGCCACGACTACACGATTCAACTTGTGTTCATCGATTGCCTTCTTTATCATTTCTTGCCCTGGATTGCTACACATGTACTCAAAAGTCTCGGCCAACTTGACGTGCGCCAAGGAACCAATAATCTCCTTAACACGCGTCACATCTATCGTGTCGCTAATGTTGCCTCCGCAGTGGCAGACGAACACTCCAATTCTTGGTTCTTCTAACATCTTCAATACATGACTCCACGAGTAATGATTCGTCAGCACGTAGAGAAGATTAAAAGACGATTAGGTTGTTTAAAAATATTACCTTAATTATTATTTTTATATAAAAAATAGTTTTATGAGGGCACTCGACCGCCCTACATCCTCCTAGCAAGACTCGCGGTAATAGGACGTTTACTCTTTGTTTAGGCAAACGCATTCAATAGCGATTACAAAGATTTAGGCGACTTCCATGGGCTCACAAAAATGATATTCGAGGCCTTTTTTTTGGCACATTTCCATTAGTTTCGACGTGACCTTGAGGTCTATGTTTCTTATTTCGTTCTCTTCCAAGCCCACTATTTCTACCGCCACGTTCGAGTCTGAAACGCCGCAGCATCCATAGACGTTTTTGTAAATCCTTACATCGTATCCTTCTGGAAGACCGAGATTTTCTACTGATTTTTTAAACTCTTCTATGAAGGCGTCGATATTGTTGACTTTGATGAAGTGGCATTCTCTAAAACCGATTTTCTGCATCTTTTCACCTGGTGATTTTATGGTGATTCGAGTATTTTAAAATTTCGTCATAATTATAAAAATTATAATAACAGAAAGAAATTTATAGTGCTTTCCACATTCAAACGGCAGAGGAAACATAATATGATTTCCGCGTATATATTGACGAAGTTGGAGTCGGGTAAGGAAAAGGCCGTGTTTGACAAGGTGAAGATGCTTTCTGGGGTTAAACGTGCAGTTGCTACCTTTGGAGTGTATGATATGATTCTCGAAGTGTCCTTTGAAAGTGTTGAGGATTTGGACGAGTTTATATTCGTTAAGTTGCGAAAAATTCCAGGGATCACTGACACTATGAGCATTATAATTTCTAAGACGATTGTATAGGATAAAATCGATGGTTCCAAGAAAACAAACTGCAGAGAAGTTTCTTTTCTGATCTCCTTCGTTTGGAAGATAAAAACCCAGAAAATCAAGAGTTCACACATGCGAGGCTTACCTATTTTAATGTGTTCAATCTAAAATAATTCCACACGTTCGCGGGGTTAACGTGATGCTGGAAAATTTAAAAAGATGCTTGGAGTCCAAAATTGCAGCGCAAGCGAATCTGGTGCAGTTACGCGGACAGAGACGAACCATAATCACTTGTATGGTCAAAAATGGTGTTATTGAAGAGTTTTCTAACTTGGCCTTAGGCGGCGTGGGCGTCAGAGTCTTAGTGGATAACAAATCGTGGGGTTTCAGTTCAACTAGCATAGCAAATGCCCCGAATGTGGAAAAAACTCTGGTTAACGCAATAAAGTTAGCCAAGAGTTCTTTAAAACTCAAAAAACAACGAATAACCCTTGTCCCCGCAAAGACCGTGAAAGCCAATGTCGCCTTAAACGCGAAAAAACCGCTCGAAAACTTTTCCGCCGACGAGATTGCAGAAATTCCTTTGGACGCATGTAAGGGTGCACGGGAGATTGGGCAACAAGTTGCCGAGGCGAAGGCGACGTACATCAGTATAGCAGACGACAAATACTTTCTCAGCACGGAAGGCGCCGAAATTCATCAAAACATCACGAGAGTTGTTCTTTACGTGGATGTGATTGCCAAAGGTACCAATGTAATCTGTCCTGCTTCCGAAAGCCTAGGACACGCTGGAGGACTAGAACTCTTCGACAAGATCTCGCCCTACTTACTGGGCAAAACAACCGCAGAGAAAGCAACGCGACTTCTCAACGCAAAGGCTCCTCCTTCGGGAAAATTCCGCGTTGTTGTGCATCCGACTTTGTGCGCAACCTTGCTCCACGAGGCCATCGGTCATCCCTTGGAAGCGGATTTAGCCATGAGCGGCGGTGGCTTCGGCAACCAAATTGGCAAATTCGTGTCTTCCAAGCTTGTTAGTATTTATGACGACGGTCGAGTGGAGGGCGGTTTAGGCTATTTCCCTTACGACGACGAAGGCGTCGAATGCAAGCACACCATACTAATAGAGAACGGAGTGTTACGGTCTTTTATGCATGACCGAACCAGCGCCGCGCTTTCCGGCGTCTCACCCACTGGGAACGCTCACGCGTGGGATTACAGTGTTGAACCGTTGATTAGGCAGACTAACATCGGCATCGAAGCGGGTGATTATGCAGAAGAAGAGCTTATTGAAGGCGTCAAAGAGGGGTTGTTCTTGGAAGGCACGTTCGGCGGACAAGCAGACGTCAACGCGGACTTTACGTTCGGCTTTCAAAGCGCAAAATGGATAAAACATGGGAAATTGGCCGAGGAACTGCGCGGCGCTAACGTCGCAGGCAACGCGATTGAAGTTTTCAAAACCATAGACGCTGTAGGAAAAGAAGCAGTTTTACGTCCAGGCGCATGTGGAAAGTTTCAATTTGCCATTCAAGGAAGGGTGGTTCCTGCGATTCGTTGCGAAATCATGGTCGGTGGGATGGGAGAATAACGATGAGCTCAGATGAAAATTGGGTGATATTGGGCGATTATGTTCGAAAGGCAATAGGAAAACTTGAAAGAAAAAGCGTAACTCTTGCTGAAGCCTTCTTCACGTGTACTCGAACGACTGAAGTTGCTATTAGAAACTCTGAAATCCTAACTCAGAACCGCGCAGACGACGCCGGTGTGGGCTTCCGTTTTGTTGTTGAAAAAAATAAGGTTGGCTTCGCTTGCACAAACGAGCTAAGCGAAAAGGCTGTCTTGGAGGCTGGGGAAAAGGCTTTGGCTATTGCGAAAGTTAGTTCTGAAGTGCCTAATTTTGCTCTTCCAGAAGGCGGTAGAGTAAGTAAGGTTGATGGGCTGTTCGATGTTGAGGTGGCTGAAGTAAACGTAGAAGTCGTGGACATTGCCAAACGGGCCATCGATGCCGCAGAAGGATACGATAAGCGTGTGATAGCCAAGGATGGGCGCGTCATGTTTATGGCTGGTCGGCGTGGAGTAGTAAACACCTTAGGCGTCGATTGTGAAGAACAAGAAACACGAACCGCACTGTATCTTGCGGGTGGAGGAGAACACAACGGCGAAGTCACTAGTTCATGCTCTGACTATACATTCAAACGTGCACCTGACCTAAACCCAGAAACGCTTGGGGAAAACGTTGCAAAAAAAGTAATCTCCATGTTCAAGCCAAAACCCATAACTAGTTTTCAAGGCACCGTGGTTTTTGGACCAGAAGCGGTTTCATATCAACTCTGCGACGTGCTGGTTGACGCTTTGAAGGGCGAGAACGTTATTGCAGGGCGGTCTGCGTGGACAAGAAAGATTGGTGAAATAATAGCGTCTGAAAACCTAACAATTACAGACAACGCAACATTGGAGGGAGGGTTTGCTTCAAGAAGTTTTGACGACGAAGGAGCACCCTCGCAAAACACCGTGGTCATCAGAAAAGGCAAACTGGAAAGCTTTCTCCACAACGCAACCACCGCAAATGCACTAAAAACCAAAAACACAGGCAACGCTTCACGTTTTCCCGGCGGAATGGACATGATTCGCTTGATTGTCGGCAACGGGTACAAGGCAAAACCAGAGGTGTACCCGTCTAATTTGGTGATTCAGCCTGGCAAAAAATCAAAAGAAGCCCTTTTAGCCGAGATAGACAAGGGCGTATTAATCGAGTACATGGGCGGGTTTGCGCAAGCCGGATCTGGATTAATCAGCGCCCAACTCTCGCAGGCATTCTTTATTCAAAACGGAGAAATCCATTATCCAATCAAGAGCGGAATGATTTCAGGCGTTGCTTTCGACTGGTTCAAACAGATCTCTGAAATCGGCAACGACTCGAAGCAATTCATGAATTCAATCGTGCCTTCGCTGCGTGTGGAAAACGTAAAGATCATCGGTGCTTAAATTAGATTTAAATATTAAGGATAGATTACAAAGCATTCTGGAATGTCAACAGTTAAAAAAGCAGTCGATTGGTTGGTTCGTTACATTCTCGCAACCGCTATCATATTAGGTGCCACTTTCGCTGGAGTTTGGTTGTATGCGATGGTTACTAGAGGAAACTTCCACAATATTCTTTATTGGGTCATGCTTGGTGAGGGCTTGATCTTAATCTTTATAGGCTTCGCAAGTGGACTTTCAACATCTGAATACGCCTACGTTCGCCAAGGGGCAATCAACCCGACTGTGATGAGAGCAGGCATGGAACACTTCAGGCGAGGACATGAACAACGAGGGACGGGCGTGCTCTTAGGCTTAGTGGGACTAACAATCATCTTTATCTGGCTAATCATATACTCCCAAATTTAACCCATCCATTTAGCAAATACGCCGACTAATTAGAAGAAAATATTTGCTACATCAATATGCACAGTACCCATGGGTTTTCACACGTATTATTTTCATTTCACAGATTTTTTTGATAGCGGCTTTCGTTTTAGTTCTGTTCCACATATTCGACATTTCTTTAGTCGGTAATCTGCGGGGTACTTACGGTGGCACGCAGGGCAATAGAGTATCCAGTAAAGGCGAAAGCGGATACCAAAAGTCATCAGCGAAGTGAAACTTATGCCAATCTGGTTCGCAACGTTTTGGATGGAATAGTCGTCAGTCACGATAGAAGGCGAATACCCAGCGTCCTTTAATTCCAACGCCAAAGCCAAAACGTGCACGTCCGCTTCGGAAAGAAAAAGCGCGTCACCCACGGTTTTAGACAACTCTTTTACCTTATCGATGCTTCGCTGGCTTGGCATTTGCACCTTCAGTTTTCCACTTTCAACCGCAGCGTTTAACCTAACCCACGGCATAGTGTCAACGAGCAACTCTTCCTTAACCGTGGGCACTGTGTACTGCTCATCAGAGACTGAAAGCGGGTCAAACCCAGCGATCAAAGCCGACGTATCCAACACGATGACGCTTTTTTGCTTCTGCGCCGTCAGCTTCGTCCTCCTCGATAGAACAGCATCCGTGCCTCTAAACGTCGGTAAAAGTTTCGTCTGAACCGTATAAACGTGGTTTGATGTTCAGATTTTGAAATTGTCAAACTCGGGTTTTCTGTTTCCAAAGCCTTGCGCATCTGCCCGTCGACCACGACTATAGTTTTCTGCGGCTTGTTCACTTCGATGGTGACAGTGGAGGAAGCAGGAAAAACCATCGGATGAAAAACTGCAAGCGGGCAAATAGGCGTCAAAACAAAAGCATCCATCCGAGGATCCAACACGGGGCCGCCCGCAGTAAGCGAATAACCCGTCGAGCCGACTTGAGACGCAACCATAACCGCGTCCGCACGACACTCGGCAACTGGAGTTTTGTCTATCCAAATTTTCGCGTACAAAAGCTTCACCGGCGCGTCAGGTGAGATGAGGACTTCGTTTAGAGCGTCTGGGAGCCGTTGGCCTTCAACGAAAGATGCAAGTTTCATGCAACGTTCGAGTTTAAACTTGCCACGCAAACAATTGTCAACGGCTTGGATTGCCTTGTTTGGTTTTACCTCGGTCAAGAATCCTCTTACGCCTATGTCTACGGCTAGAATGGGCGGTTCTGGTTTGGGAATCCCGAGGCATGTTCTGAGTATCGTTCCGTCGCCGCCTATCGTGATAAGCATGTCTGTATGCATCTGTTCTAATGGCGTTGCTAAGGATTGTTCTTGGATGAGTCTCGCCAGTTCGGGCTCTAGAAAAACTGTCAATTTTTTGGCTCTAAGATGCGCGACAAGCTTCTTTGCCAACCCCAACGCATCTTTTCTATCAGTGCGCGAAACTACACCAACACTACTAAACACGTATCTCACCATTTTTATCCACTAATTATAAACACCGATTAATTATTCTATCTACTTTTTCAGAAAAAAACCGTTGCCGACTGGTGATTCCTCACTTTAAACCAGTTTTTTTATGCCCCCGCCTCTAATGCCACCGGCCATCAAAGATGGCACCGAAAACTCCATTTCAACACTCTCAATTATGTTTCCTTCTACATCGAAAACTATGATGCCCCATGTGTGGTTGCCGGCTGGTACAGACTTGAGCCTAAAATAGCCTATGCCGAATTTTTCTTGAGGATTGCAATATTGTATGTCGCCAAGTTCTTTGAACAAATAATCAAATGTATTACCAGTGAACGCGCCTCCATGCAATTCTCTATCTACATAAAGCATTGCATTTAGCACATGAACATATTCGGAGAGAAGAATCGAAGAGCCTAGAGGAGAGAAAGTGTTTGAATCGATGCTTGCCACGTAGCCGTGAGTTTTCCAATGATGTCGCAGTGCAGCATAAAGCGTGTCAAGCGCGTTGAGGTATGTGGCATTTCTTGTCAAAACATAAAAAACGTATCCAGCAGGAAAAGCGAATTTGTTCCATCCCCAATTTGATTCGGAATTGATGACTTGGTTATTATTGTTGATCGCGTGGACTACCAGCCCATTTTTCAGAATGCATCCTTTCAAGATTAACTCATCATAATCGCTTCTCGCTCTCTCCAAAAATGTTCGATTACCAGTAAGCAAATAGGCGTTTACTAACCCTAGATCAAGCAAGCTAAAGCCATGAACACTTCCATACCATGATACAGCACCGGTTTCCCACCGTATTCTGTACATGAACCTTCTGGTTATGAATGCCAAAAGTAGGTGGAAACTGCTTGGGCGTAACTTTCTATTATCTCTCGGTAGCAATGGTCCTTTGTATAGTAGTAGGCTGTTTCAAGTCCCAACAAAAAAAAGCCTGCGTGCTGGTCCTCTTTAACATAATCGTAAAGAACCGAACCATCTTGATTCAGGTAGGCTGGCGTTATGTTGATTGCTGATCTTTTTTCCCAAAATGCTAAAGTAAGATCTTTTGCCCATTGTTTGTATGTTACATTCTTCGTTATAGCGTATGCGTAGCTAAACAAAGCGATACGGTAGGCTTGGTTGCCTAAATCTGCGAAATAAACCTCTGGGGTTTCATCTGAGCGTACCAAAACATAACTTAGGTTAGTTGCTGGAACAAAGATTCTGTGAAACTCATTTAACGCCCAGTTAGCTAAGGGCAAAAATCGGTTATCTTGTTCTACCAAAGCGATCAGTGCGTAAAGGTGGGCTTCAAATCCATTTGTGGAAATACTCGCCCTGCTTCCACTTGACACATTGTACCAAAAAAGCAAAAACTCTCTATTATCACCTTGATTAAGCCATTCGGCAGTTTCTTTTGCATAGTGTAAATAAGTTACGTTTCCAGTGATCTTGTAAAGTAGAACTCCGGAAAGCAATTGCGGCGAAGCGGTTTTTTCATTTCTTCCTTGTATCTCATTGTAATTAATCACTAACGGTATGACAGAACTTACTTTTTGCCTTAGTTTTTCTGAAAACTCTAACGTTGAATCGTTAAAGTACTTGTTTAAATAGTTCAACACTTGACTTTCGGCGCCATCAAAAAACAGACTCACACTCTTTATTTTTGAATCACCAGTTACATTATAGTGAAAAGTTATGTTTTTGGACGTTTTTTCTCGGTTAGAAGGATAAATCAAATCAATTTTCATTGGATAGTCAAGAGATTTCACGTCGTATATAGAGAAAGGATTGTTCTGCGGCGTTAATTGAGGAAGAATAAAAACTATCAAAAAAATGATTGAAATGAAAAACAGGCCAATCTTTTTCATAACTACCGTTTTATTCAAAGTTGCATAGATTATTATGATTTATGGTAGAATGATACAGAACTCAAACGAATTTTAATTTGAGGCGCTCTTTCACAACAAGTATATATGCTACTTGTTAAAAATTGCTGTGTAAAAGAGGCGAGAAAAAATTGAGCAAACCCACAGATGTCGGAAGCATCCGTGTCGGCGGCTACCTCATCGTGGACGGCGAGCCATGCCGCGTCGTTGACATTGCCAAATCAAAACCGGGAAAACACGGCTCGGCAAAGGCGCGTATAGTGGCTATTGGAGTTTTTGATGGGTCAAAAAGAACCCTCGTGAAACCAGTTGACGCGCAATGTGAAGTGCCCATAATCGAAAAAAGAAATGCGCAGGTCATTGCTTTGTTACCGTCTTCAGTGCAGGTGATGGACCTCGAAAACTATGAGACGCTTGAAGCCCCAATCCCTGAGGAAGAAGAAATAAAAAGCAAACTCTCATCGGGCACCGAAGTTGAATACTGGCGAATTCTGGGAAGAATAAAAATCATGCGGGTAAAAGGCTAACACATACGATTTTTATTCTTTCTCTTTTACACAGAATATTCTAACTCATTAAATATCCCTAACATGGTTGGAAACATTGAAAAAAGTAAAGCACATGCGTCTGCGAAAAGGCTTGAGCGTTAATGAATTAGCAATACAAATGCGTTATGCAGGCGTTTTAGGCGCAGGCAAGATCGGCAGAGCCGTGGATTTAACTGCGAAAATGTTCGGCGACCCAGATTATACAGTTTTTCTAACTTTGGCGGGTGCACTTGTGCCCGGCGGACTGAGAACCGTGATAACTGACTTGATCGATAAAGAATACGTAAACGTTCTCGTCACCACGGGTGCTAACATGGTTCACGACATGATAGAAGCCTTAGGTTATAGCCATTATCAGGGCACTTTCCAAGCAGAAGACAAGAGGCTCAAACAAGAAAAAATCGGCAGAATCGGCGACATCTATGTTCAACAAGAGGCATTTCAAACGCTTGAAAAATGGCTAAACAAAACCTTGGATGAAATCCCGGAAAAAGAAAGAAACCGAATGGCGCCGTCCACACTTCTTTACGAAATTGGGAAACGCATAAAACGCCCAAACTCCATACTCGCCACCGCGACAAAAAGAAACACGCCTATAATCTGTCCCGGCTTGGCCGACTCTATTGCTGGTTTTCAGTTGTGGATGTTCAGCCAAGACAAAAAACTCGTAATCGACCCGCTTCTCGATGTAAAAAAACTAGTGGATAAAGTCTACGAAGCAAAAAAAGCAGGAGCGATAATTTTAGGCGGAGGCTGGCCCAAACACTTTGCACTGTTCGCCAACACTTTCCGCGAAGGCGTCGACTGCGCCGTGCAGATTACGATGGACCGGCCTGAGCCTGGCGGATTAAGCGGTGCGTCCTTGGAGGAAGCCATAAGTTGGAGTAAAGTGCGACCGAGGGGCGGCGCCGCGACTGTTGTGTGCGACGCAACAATAGCGTTTCCTTTAATTGTAGCGGCTGCTTTGGATAGGCTTTAGGGGCTGGTCTTTTTTTAGCTCCACCATTCCCAGTCTTGGCGTTCAAAGACTAGGTAGAGAATGAGTAGAATGACGCCCCAAGTTATGGCGGTTGACGCGTAGAAGAGGGGGTTGCTTAGTTCATTTTCAATCGCAACTGAAAAGGCGTAGGCTGACAATCCGCAGGCGCCTACGAGGAATAGAAAGAATATTATGAAGTAGATGACTTTCTGTGCTGCCAAGTTTTAGTCGCCTCTTAACTTTGTTTAATTGGTTGCTTGTGTTGTTAAGATTTTCTCTAGTTTTGTCGCAGTTCAGGGATAAATACCTAAATGCGAACGCTTATTCTACGGGAATTCGGTAGCCGCGCTTCCGCGGCAACCTAATCTCTAGCACTCCATGTTTGAAACTTGTCTTCATGTGTTCAACGTCGAAAGGCACTGGAATGTTTACTTGACAACTAAACGTGGAGAATTCTCCTTCATGATGAATAATGCCCAGTTCTTCAAACTTT
>JAWBOF010000014.1:0-12986 GCA_038826685.1 Bathyarchaeia archaeon | reverse complement strand
CTGGCGAAGCGAAAACATCAAAGACCTACGCGCAAAACTGGAATCCTTCTATCGCTTAGCAGAGAACATAACCCAGGAAGCAAAAGACCCGAAAACTGGGCTTTTAGAAAAATGGCTATTGAGCAGACTGCAGAACCGCATAGGCATAGTCACCGAAGCATTAGAGAACATGAAAACACGAACCGCAATAGAAAACGCCCTCTACGAAACATGGAACGACTTCCGCTGGTACACAAGAAGAAAAGGCAACACACACTCAAAAGCCCTAAAAGAAGCCATCAACATCTGGACCCGGCTATTGGCACCGTTCGCGCCGCACATCTGCGAAGAAATCTGGAGCAAGATTGGAGAAAAAGAATTCGTCTCCATCAGCCCGTGGCCAAAACCCGACGCGAAAAAGATAGACATTGAGGCAGAAGAAAGCGAAACGCTGGTCCAAAATGTGCTTGAAGACACGCAGAACATACTCAACGCCACGAAAATAACGCCTAAAACCATCTACTACTACGTCGCAGACAAGTGGAAATGGAAAGTCTACGCCAAAGCATTAGAGGCATCAGCAGAGAAGAGCGTGGTCATGGCAGATTTGATGAAAGAACTCATGAAAGACGAAGAACTGAAAACCAACGCCAAACAAGTCGCCAAATTTGCGCCCCACGTAATAGATGAAATCAACCGAACGCCAAACGACAAGAAACAAAGACGCTTAAAGTTGAAACAACTAGACGAGAAAAAAATCCTAACAGAAGCAGGCGAGTTCTTTAAACGGGAATTCGCGGCAAAAATCCAAATATTCAATGAAAGCGACGCCGAGCGTTACGATCCTAAAAAACGTGCTGAGCAAGCGCGACCGTACCGCCCAGCAATCTACATAGAATAGCGCGAAAGCCTCTTCATTTTTTTTATCGTGTCATGTACCTGATTTTTATGTTGTCGAAGCCTTTGTCGTAGAAGTATTTGACGAGAAAATCTTCCAACTCAGCATCCGTGACGCCGGGACCAACGCGCACGGTCTTGATAAAACCTGTCTTGTTTTCTCCGTACCTTGGGATGATTTCTTTCAAGCCGACGTTCCATAGTTTTGAAACTCTGATGCGCCAGCGTTCTAAGCCGTGTCGTGGGCAAACGTACTCCACTTGCACGACGTAACTGTTGGTGAAGTACCGCGTTTTTCCTACCCTCCAGTAGGGAGAATCCTTCTCCTTCCCAAGACAAAAGAAAAATGCCACGCAGAGGTTTATAACCCTTACCTAAATGTTCAACTGTTCGCCAACAAAAAAATAAACATTAATACCGTGAACGACAAACCACTATGCGAAAGTGCAAAAGCCCACGGGCCCGTGGCGTAGCATGGACAGCGCGTCGGCCCTCTAACGAGGCATAGCGCATGGCCTTTGGGGACAGCCGGAGATCCTGGGTTCAAATCCCAGCGGGCCCGCCAAAGACCAACTGAAGAGGGGTAAACATGTTTTACTGATGCAAAAGCATTCACACAACAATAATGAGCTCAACGTCTAAAAGCCTTTATCATTCCATATCTATAGATTTTGAAACCGAGCTTTTCATAAAGTTTGACTGCTACCTCATTCTCTGTTAACACCATAAGCCTAACGGCTTTCACACCTTCAGTCTTCAACCTATTTAAGCATCTAACTACTAGTTTCTTGCCTATGCCCTTTCCGCGAAACTCGGGTAAGACGTAAACGTCGTTTATAGTGCCTATGAACTCTGAAACTTCAAGAGGATACTCCCGAAAAACAGAGCCGTATGCAAACCCTATAGGTTTGTAGCGACTCTTTGCCACAAAAAGAAAACTCTTCTTTTCGGCCAAACTATCACGGATAAACTTAATCCATTTATCGGCGTTTGCTTCTGAAGGTAAAGTAAAGTGTTCAATCTCGAACATTTCGCGGGCTAAGCTTAACCACAATTGTTTTACTGTATCATCTACATCTTCAGCTTTATACTCGTAGATTCTTATTGACATTAGGTAACACCCGAAAATATCAGACAAGAAAAATATATGCGTTGCTGAAAATTTGGGGAATTTAAACGGGGATTTAAATCTACTCGGGCCCGCCTTGTCTTGTTTTTGTGTGCGTGTGGTGTCAGACAAAGGATTTTATTCGTTGTCCCTAGAGAGTTGGAGTGGAAGGTGATTTGTTTGGCTGAAAAGAGGCGTTTAGTTTGTCCCTTGTGTCAGGGTACGGATTTCGAGAAGCAAGAGGGAAAGATGGACAGCAAATGGGGTTTTACGGCGCACAAGATTGTTATGATGATATGCAAGAACTGCCGTTTTATCATGAGTTTCTCGAAGGGACGAACGATCTTCGACTTTGACTAGCCATATTTTTGTTTTGTTAAAATTCTCGGTTCTTTCCATTCTTCTCTGAGTATGCTGTATAAGTAATCGTTCACCCATTCACCTCTCATGAAACCCGACTTTCGTATAATTCCTTCTTTTTTAAAGCCTGCTTTTTCTAAAACTCTTTGAGAGGCTTTGTTTCTTTCGTCAGTGGTTGCTTGGATTCGCATAATCTCCTTGCTCAAGAATAGGTAGTCGACTATGATTTGCACGGCTTCGGTGCCGTAGCCCTTGCCCATTTCTTGAGGCAACAACGCGTAGCCGATTTCAATCCAGCCTCGGGGCTGATTGGTGAAGTACGTCATGACGCCGATTTTTGCGCCGTCTTTCTTTTCGATCACGAACCAAGTCCAAGTTACACCAGCGTCAGTCGTGACGCTGGATTCGAGTCGTTTTTCTATTTCGCTTCTGGACATTTGCAGCTGGATGGCTTCATACTCGCCGTAATAGTCTATGCGATTCCAGAATTCGAAGAGGAAATCCAAGTCCTCTTTGTCCCTAAGCCTTAATCGAACGTTCTTACCTTCTAACATTCTTATCCTCATCTTTCGGTTTTGCAACAGTTTTGTTTTCTTCACTAATATCTGTTGTGAATCAACCTACAAGAAGAAAACAGTCAACCTTGAAAGAGGCTTTGCATACGTAATGCAGAAAAACTACTTGGCAAACTTCAGAAAGCGGAAATAATCAAATTGAAGAAAGAAAAAACCAAGGGAATGTTTTGAATGCGATATAAATGGAGATGTCTCCCGCAAACTTCCTCTTTTTTGAACAAGACTTTGGTCTAACCTGTTGTGAGCGTCAATTTTTTGAGCTTGAGGGATATAATCTGTTTTATGAGTCTTGACTATGTGCTTGTAAGGAACAACTATAAGCCTTCTAAGATAAAATTTCTACTTGTAGCTGAGTCTCCTCCAGCCTTTGAAGGATACTTCTATTTAGATAGTGCAACTGGGCGAGATTATCTTTTCAAGGAGACTATGAAAGCTATTGGTTTGTTCCCAGAAGATAAAAGAATGCAAAGGGGTTTTGACAAGAGGCCGTTACTTAAAGAGTTTCAGCGGCGAGGTTTTTTCCTCATTGATGTAAGCTATAAGCCTGTAAACAGTATGACACGGAGAAAAAGAAGACTTGTTATTCGGGAAGCAATTCCAAGGCTTGTCGCTGAGACGGTAGAGCTAAATCCTGAGAGAATAATCATTGTGAAAGCTAGCATATATGATGACGTCAAAGACGCGCTTGAAAAAGCTGGCTTTGCCGCAAAGATTCTGAACAAAAGAACTTTGCCCTTTCCATCCCACGGCCATCAAAAGGTTTACCGACAAATGTTAAGGGGCTTCTTGCATCACTTATTACAAGCAAATGATGCTTTGCAGAGCAATTCATGGTATGATCTCGCAACCGTTGTACTTTAGAAATTCGAAATCGCTCAGCCTAATCTTTCCTTCTCGTATCAGCCTTTTTATCCTCGGTTCTTCTTGCTTCAACGAGTCAACAAGGTTCTTCACTGTATCGCAAACTAGTGCATACTGATCTTCATTCCACTGCTTAGTAATATTCGCATACAGGCAACGCCCGCCACACTCATGTAAGATAGAGCACTGCGAGCATGGTTTTGAAACTAAAACCCGACCCAACTTGAGCGGATGTGCAGTTTTAATGTGCCCTAAATAGAAGTCCTTCATGCCGCCCATGATTGGGCAGGGTGTGATGTTTCCGTCGGTTTGTATGGTGTAGTTTATCCAGCCGGAGCCGCACCGCAGAAGACTTTTTTCTCCGTGTAGTAATGAGTGCATCACGCCCAAAAAGGGATAAAGCCTCAAAACCCTCCCGGACTCCTCCATAAAATCCACCCAATACTGCAGGAGCCTCTTTACGCTAGGGTTGTAGTTTTCTCTAGTCCATTTCTCGAATTGTCTGTTCGCAAAGTCGTTCTTCCAAAAGCCCGCGTCCAATTGCCAATGAACCGAAGAAAACGGGCATTCATCATTGTTTAGCAGCCACGTTACCTGCTTGAAGATGTCCGTTTCTTCCATCACCGTCATCCGCGCGATTATTTCGCCTTTGAAGCCGTTTTTCCGGATTCGCTTAACATTTTCCGTAACCTTCTCGTAAACTCCTGCTCCACGATAATAGTCTGTTAATTCTTTGTCGCCGTCGATGGAGACTAGGATCGTGTGAAAACGATTCGTGTACTCGGGCTCCAACTTGTCCAAGAGCAAACCGTTTGTTTGAATAAGAAAATGTTTTGCAGGCACATTGTCCATTATGAGGCGTATTTTGTCTAGGCAAAGAGTCGGTTCGCCCCCGTAGAAAGTCAGGACGCAGTCTGGGTCTTTTATGCAAAAATCTCTCAGCCATTCGAGAGGGTAGTTGATTTCTTTTGGCAAAGAATAGTCAATCGTGTATTCGCCAAACTCTGCGCCTATGTCGTCGCAGGATTTCCCGTAGCAGTACTTGCATTGCAGGTTACAGTGGGTTGTCAGTATGACATGGAAGAGCATTTTTAGACTCCTTCGTATTGTCTAGATAGATTGCTCACCTTCTCTCAACTACTGGCTGAACTTTTTCTCGATTTCTGGCATATGATTCTCAAAAAAACTTTGCTATAAAGCTTTTAGCGCTCATGTCTTCTTTTTGTATTATTCTAAGAAATCTTTGATTTGGGCATATGGTGAACAAGTAAGAAGACAACAACAAAAATCTATGGTTTTGGAAAGTTTCTTTTCTTTGAGGCGCAGAACACCAAGAACGCAGCAAATAGTCCTGCCAAGCCTAAGATTGCTCCAAACGGGTATTCGGGTACTACAAAGAAGCCCGCCGTAACTTCCAAGTCGTCGCTATCCAAAGCGTCGCAGTTGGCGCTGTATTTGCCATCGCCGTCAACATCAACTACCATGTCGTACTTCCCGACAGTCAGTATAGGATTCCACACTATCGTTGGAAGAATCTTTCCGGAGGGGTCCGAGGATACTTTTCTTGTGACTACAGGCGTTGGGATGGGCATTCCGTTTGTCCATGTTTCGACGTCATTCACTATGTAGAGATCGTAGGTTGTAGATGGTGAATACCCATTTCCATTTGCGTATACGATTTCGATCAGTTTGAAAGTGTCTTTTTGTGTGCCTATTGAGTCACAGCTTTCGATTGTGGCTGGTGGTTTCTCGGTGAAGACGGCTACTAGGGTATGGTTGTCGTTCATAGTGACTTCCCAAGGATTGCCGTTGCCAACGTTTACGCCGTCGAGTAGCCAGTGATCTAGCATCCACCATAAGCTTGGGAAAGCATGTACTGAAACAACGCTGCCTTCATCGTATAGATAACTGTTAGGCGCTGGATCGGTGGTGCCACTTCCGGAAACTTGAATTGTCAGCTCGTACTGTGGCGGTGGGAGCTCGACAAAGACTGCTGTTAGAGTGTGGTGGGAATTCATCGTGACTTGATATGGGTTGGATGGGCCAACGTTATTGCCGTCCAGTAGCCAATAGTCCAGCTCCCAGCCAGGGTTTGGGAAAGCGTTGACGAGTACTAATGTGCCTTCGAGATAAAGGTGGCTACCTGGTGTGGGGTTTGTGGTACCGGAGCCTGTGACTTTTATGTTTAGTGTATATTGAGGTATAAGGACGAAGACGGCTTCGAGAACGTGATTATTGTTCATGGTGACCACGTATGGGTTTAAAGAGCCCACGTTTAGGCCATCTAGAATCCAGTACTGTAGTCTCCAGCCGGGGGCTGGTGTAGCGCTCACAGAAACTATAGTCTCGTCATCGTAGAGGTAGTTGCCCAGAGGCGGTGTAGTGGTGCCCGAGCCTGTAATCTTGATTGTAAGTTGGTATTGTGGTTTTACTGTTATGAAACCGCTTGTGATTTGGATGTCGTTATCGTCTATGGCGTCGATGATGGCGTCGTACTTGCCGTTGTTGTTTACGTCGATTAGAATGTCATATTGTCCTACAGTGTGGGGGTCGTTCCATATGACCGTGGGAACTATTTTTCCATAAGCATCTGAATTAACTTGAGTTTTGATGATGTGGGCTGGAATTGGCATGCCGTCAACCCATGCGCCAACATCGTTTAGTATGTATAGATTGTAGCTCGTGGATGGTGAATAGCCACTACCGTTTGCGTATATTGTATCTCGCCAGTAGAATACGTCTTTTCGGTTACCTTGTGCATCACAGCTTTCGATTGATGGTTTGAGGCTTATTTCTAGGTAGGGGCGGTCATAGTACCAGTCTTTGCTATAGAACAGTCTATTGCGCGAGCAGTAACGGGGGCATTTCTCGATTGTGAACTTTACGACTATGCTAACGATTCCGTCGTTGGCGCATTCAGTTTTGACGTATGTTGTCATAGCGTCGCCGTCCCAGCTATGCCATTTTTCTCCCCCAGTCTTGTCTACCCATGTTATGATGATTTCGTCGCCTACATCTGGCGCGTTGTCCCAGCCTAGAGAAGACTCTTTCCACGGTACGTTTGTGTCTTTGTAGTAATCTGTGGTCTTGCATGCGGATACTGGAAGAGGCTCTGGTGGGTAGCCTGAATAGCATTTCAAGTACAGTGTTGCTTTGGCTATTCGGTTATAGTCCAAGTTTGAAACGTCGAACTTGAGGTAGATTCGCGAGATTAGCCAGTTATCCCCGTATTTGTTGTCTGCCACTTCTAGTGTTGGGCCGTTGTGGTTGCTTTGCCAGTAGGAGTTTACGTAGGCGTCGTCTGTTGGGAGTAATGTGAGTGTTTCAGTCTCGGCTTTGGCGTGTTGTGGGGTGAGAAATATGCTTAGTAATAGTAAGGATACTATGATTAGGAGTTTTATTTTCAAGGGTGTTCTCCTTTTCGTGGGATTTTGTGCGTCTGTGGGTCAATGTTTATTATTGTAGTTCACGTATATATGGACTGATAGAATTGATTTCTAGAACTTTTGCGATGATATTCGAGTTTTACCCTTATTGTTTTGCGGTGTGACGTTAACGTGTGGATAGGGCGGTGTGATTAATGGAGAACAAGATATGTTATAAAGTTTTAAATATGCAAAAAGACAATAAAAATACACACAGACGCACGAGTGCCGATTCCGAAGTTAGCTGTGCCGGTTGAGGTTTAGTTTGGTTCAAACTGAAAAAGCAGTAGAGTTTACCATCCGTGGCAGAATCGACATAATAGCGAACATTCTGGATGAGGCACGGAACGGCGCGAAAAAAACAAGAATCATGTACGCTTGCAACCTCAGCTTCAGACAACTTCGGGTCTACTTGAATTTCCTCTTGAAGAAGGGTCTCTTAACATTGATTGTTTCGGCCGAGGATGAGAAGAATAGAGTTTTTAAGGTGACAAAGAAGGGCTTGGATTTTTTGGAAGCGTACCGCAACCTTCAAGCGGTTATTTCTTGACAGTGAGCGGCGGTTTCGTGTTTTTCTATTTTTTCTAAGAATTTACGGGTTAAAGCGTCAAGCCTGACTTTTTTCTTCTCCCTGTCTATTTGGATGAAGCTGAATTCTTCAAGAAACGAGATGATTAGTTTTGTTTTTTCTTCATCCATGTTGGTTTTTCTAGCCATCTCATTTAGACTGTGCCATCTGCCGTCTCGGAGGTTTTCAAAGAGCTGGTCTACTTTGCCGATTTTCATTTTGCCCATCCAGTTCGTTACATCTTCGAGTGTGGTGGATAAATGGCTTGTGAGTCTTCATTTTATATCATGGGTTGTGTTTTTCTAGAACAAATAGAAGATAGTTCTAGAACATGTTTATAGATTATCCTTACGCATGTTCTTAAATAAGACGACTGCCAATTTAACGTAGACGCAGCCAAATTTAGTGGCGAAAAAAGAGAGAAAGGATTCCGCAGAAGAACCGTCAAAATACGGCTCTGAAAAATCCGCATCTGCTCCGGTCACGGAGGGATTTTAATAGTGGACAACAACGAATGGAAAGAACAGAAACTGTTCATCGAGGAACTGAAGCGTCAGTGGAAACTTATGTGGAGAGAGCGGATTGACGATAAAGTTAGGGCCGAGGGGATTGCAGCTAAAGATTTCGGCTTGTTATTCGTTGAGCGTGGCACCATTATAATGGCCACCCGCGACTTTAAACTGTTGGATTTTAGGCAAATTTTGCAGCAGCATAACTTGGTTCATGCAGAAGATGTAGCCTTCACAAACCCGTCCACTGGTGGCTGGGGCAAGTTTGCGCGAGAAGTTTTCGGGAAAAGTAGCAAAGCCAAACGGCGAGCCTCTTATGAAAAGCCAAAGGCTGTAAGCGGGCCTTCGAAGAAGTGTGGAAGAGGCTGGCTTCACGTTAGAATGTAAGTCTCCGTTCATGTTTTGAGCAATGTAAGCCGTTTTCAGGTGAGTTCTTTGTCTAGATACAGGAACCGTATAGAGATAATAGCTGACATCCTCAACATTGTCAGAGACGGTGCTCGTAAAACGCAGATAATGTACAAGGGGAACCTCAGCTACAAGCTTCTGACGCGCTACATGGGCGAAGTTATCGGTGCTGGCTTAGTTTGCGTAGGAGAAAAAACAAGCATATATCGGTTGACTGAGAAGGGTGAAAATTTTCTGAGGTATTTTGAAAGTTATTTGGCAAGTCGTACTGCTGTGGATCAGCATTTGAATAATATAAAGAATACGAAGGCGATGCTTGAGGATATGTGCTTGTTTAGGCATGCGGTTGGGCATGAGGATTCTGGAAGTGAGGTTCTGAAAAAATCTGGCAAAGACAATTTGAAGTAGTAAGTGTGATATGATTATGGGTCAACGCCGGCTGTTCTTTGTTCTTCTTTTCGTGATTTGTGTTTTTGGTAGCGTTTCCAGAAGCTTTGCGGAAATGACTGAGGTTGAAGCTTATGGAGTGATAAGTAATGTTTCGGGGTTTTTGGAGAGGGCTTTTTTGGCTGTTGGGGATGCAGAGCGTTCTGGGGCGAATGTGACTTTGCTTAAGGCTAGGCTTAATTATGCCGGGGTGCTCTTGGCGAATGCTAGTGTAAGTTTTGGTGTTGGTGATTTTGGTGGTGCTGTTGTTTTTGCTCTTTTGGCGAATGAGACTGTGGATGGTGTGAGTGGTGAGGCTTATCAGTTGAAGACCGCTGCGGAAGCGGCTCGGGTGGAGAGGTTTAATTGGTCTGTTTTGGTGTCTAGTTTGGGTGTTAGTTTGGTGGTTTTTGTTGTTTTGGGTTGTTGGGTTTATTTTAAGCGTTATTATGTGCGTAGGGTGTTGGGTTTGAAGCCTGAGGTGAGCAAGGGTGAGTCTTGACGATTACAGACTGGCGTTTTTTGGTGTGTTTTTGGTTTTTGTTTTGGTTGCTGCTTCGCCTACTTTGAGTATGGTGATTAGTTGGCCGGCTGGTGAACGGTTTACTGAGCTTTGGGTTTTGGGTCCGGGGCATATGGCTGAGGGTTATCCTTTTAACGTGAGAGAAAACGTATCTTATTCGGTTTTTTTGGGGGTGAGCAATCGGATGGGCGGGTTTGAGTATTATGTGGTTTTTGTGAAGTTTAGGAATCAGGCTGAGCCTTTGCCTAATGCGACGACGGGTGAGCCTAGTATAGTGTCGTCGTCTTTTGAGTATCGTGTGTTCTTGAGCGATGGTGAGGTTTGGGAGAAAAATGTTACTTTTTCGTTTTCGGGAGTGGGGTTTGAGGGTGATGTGTGTCGGGTTTCGTATTTGACAGTTGACGGGTTTACTTTCTTTGTTAACAAGACGGCTGCTTGGGATGCTGTGAATAAGGGGTTTTATTTTCAGGTTTTTTTTGAGCTGTGGCGATATAATGCTACGGCTTCGGTGTTTGAGTATCATAATCGGTTTGTTGGTTTGTGGTTGAATATGTCGAGTTCTGTATAGTACAATGTTCTAGAACAGTTTTCCTATCTGGTTTAAATGTGAGAAAAAACAGATTTAACATGACGAAGGGAGTTAGGCCCTGACTGAAGGTTTTGCTGAGAGAGACGTTAACTCTCCACGTGTGTTGGTGCTGATTGCGGCGTTAAACGAGCAGGAAGGCATAGGGCCGACTATGGAAGAATTGCAAAAAGTGCTTGTTAACCCTTCTTTTCTTGTTGTTGATGGCAACAGTACTGACCGGACTGTGGAGATTGCGAAGGATTTTGATGCTGTTGTGATTCCTCAGAAGGGCGCGGGTAAGGGGGATGCGGTTGCTGAGGCTCTTTTGCATTTGGACGGCGACGCGTTTGATTATGTTGTTCTCATCGATGCTGATTACACGTATCCCGCGGAGTATCTGCCTGTTATGATTCGGATTCTTGAGGAGAATCCTGAGGTTGGTATGGTTTGTGGGAACAGGTTTAACAGTCATCTTCATGTCAAGTCTATGCGTAATGCGTTTTATTTTGGGAACAGGCTCTTGGCTTTTACGCATAACTTGTTGAACGGCGTGGCTTTGCGTGATCCGTTGACGGGCTTAAGAGTGGTTCGTGCTGAGGCTTTGCGGGGTTGGTTGCCGAAGTCGAAGGGTTTTGACATTGAGGTCGAGTTGAATCATCACGTGGAAAGGCGCGGCTATGATATTCGGGAGGTTGATATTTCGTATAGGCCGCGGTTGGGTGAGAAGAAACTGAAGTTGAAGCATGGGCTTACTATAATGAAGAGGATTTTTGCAGAAAGCATGTATTGAGTATCTGTGTCTCTTTTAGAAGTTGTTGACCTGAGCGCTAAGATTTGTTCAACAACAACTTAGGCGTTTGCTTTGTTTGTAGAAGTGTGTTAGTGTATTCTTGGTGCGAGTCCGTCGAAGTTTGAGTTGAAGCTTAGGATTTGTTTTATTTGGTTTTTTTGTATGTGGGCTAGTGTTGTTTTGTTGGTGTACTGTTTCGGTCTAGTATAATGGCGTATTTGAGAGATGATTGAACATGTCCTTTGCATATCTTACGGTTTTTGAATAGAATCATCTGTGGTGATTGTGGAGATGAAATTTTCGAGGATTTTGATCACGGGTGGCGCGGGTTTTATCGGTTCTCATCTAGTCGATAGGCTAATGGAACGCGGATTTTCTGTGGTTGTTTTGGATGATTTCAATTCAGGAAAAATGGAGAACGTGCATAATCATTTAAGGCGTAGTGGTTTCAGGTTAGTCAAAGGAGATATTAGAAACAAGAAGGCAGTCCAAACTGCCATAGAAGAAGTCGATGCAGTTATTCACTTAGCGGCGTTGATTGATGTTGAGAAATCTTTGAGAGAGCCTTATGAGACGCATGATGTTAACGTGAATGGGACGTTAGTTCTGTTAAAAGAGGCTGTGAGGTGTGGTGTTAAAAGATTTCTTTTTGCTTCTTCTGCTGCTGTCTATGGGGAGGGTAACCCGTTACCGCTTATTGAGGATTGCATGCCAAAGCCGCTGTCGCCATATGCAGCGTCGAAAGTCTCTGCTGAGCATTACTGTGAGGCGTTTCACAAAAGTTATGGGCTTCGGACGGTTGTTTTACGGTACTTTAATATTTACGGACCTAGGCAAGGGTTTAACTCTTATTGTGGCGTTATCACAAAGTTTGTGGGCAATGCGTTAGTTGACAAGCCCTTGGTTGTATTTGGTGATGGTTCGCAAACGAGAGATTTTATATACATTGACGATGTCGTGGACGCAACGTTGTTAGCATTAGAACATGAGAATTCGTCTGGGCACATTTTCAACGTGTGCACGGGTAAACCAACAAGCATTAATGAATTGGCTGAAACAATCAGAGAAATAGTTGGAAAGGATCTAGAAATAATTTATGACAAACCTAGAAAGGGCGATATAAGAAACAACTATGGAAACTCATTAAAGGCGGAAAAAATGCTTGGATTCAAAGCCAAAATAAGTTTGAGAGAAGGCATAAGAAGAACAGCAACGAATTTTGCATGAGTTTCTATAGAACGTTCAAAATTTGAAGCACGATATCATATTGTGAGGTTGAAGAGCTTTGACTGAGGGTTATCAAAGTAACTTTCGTTCTGACTCTTATCTGGTCAAAATCTTAGGTCGTTAATATTGAAACTATAAATGGTTAGAGTGAGTTTTGCCAAACATAGAACACGAGGAATCCTACCATTTGGACGAAGTTCGCATAACATCTTGATCAAAATTTGATGTTAGATAGAGGCTAGAAACTTGAAAATTCTTCACATTGTTCAGTATTGTTTTGATGACTTTCCAGGCGGCATTCAGAGATATGTTAAAGATCTTAGTTCTATGCAGGTTAGTGATGGCTGTAGCGTGGAAATATTTTGCTCAGGGAAGAAAAACAAATCTAAACAAGAAAAACCGCTCGTACATAAGTTCTCAAGTTTCAGCATTTTTCGTACTCCAATTTGTATTGGTATGATCAAGAAATTTCTCTCTTGTAAATGCGAAATAGTACATATTCATGCTCAATTCCCATTGACAGGTGAGCTAATTGCGTTTCTATGTAGGCTAAAGAAGATTCCTGTTGTTACTACTTATCACAATGAGCCATACCTTAGCAATAGGGGTGTTATTGGAAACGTCTTAAGAATATTTTGGGAAAGATTTCTTGTTATGATATTGTTACATTGTAGCGATAAAATCATTGTTACGACAAAAGAATTCTTCAGTTCTTCAAGGGTTTTAAAAAAAGACGAGAAAAAGGAGAACATATATCCTTTC
>JAWBOF010000013.1:0-13391 GCA_038826685.1 Bathyarchaeia archaeon | reverse complement strand
GTTGATCGTAACCACCTGCAGGCTTCCCATCCTAAGTGCGCCTCGGTGAAAATCCTCCAGCTCGTCACTGTCGGGCGTAAAAATAAGCCTACAGCATTGACTATTCACGATGTCTGGCATGTATGAGGGACAAAGGTTAAGATAGTATGGGGTTCCAAATTTTGCCGCAAGTTTTGAAACCTTCAAGTATTCTTCGTCGAATTCATCGATGTACTCTCGTCGCAGTTTCACTTCGCACTTTGGAAAATTAAATGGTTTCCCAACATAATCGCCCTGCAAATACACGTCCAAAATAGCGTTGAAGAACATGTTAGCCTCATCATAAAAGCTTCCGTAAGTTTCGCTTTCGCTCACTTTCCCGCCGGGCAACACTGCGGGTACATCCCAAATAATCTTGGGTACGGCGCACTCTAACGCGATTGATGAGAATACTGTTTGACCGCCCCGTGCGACGTACATCTGCGACATTTCATAAATATACATCTGCGCCAACTGCTTCATCCTCTCGTAGGACAACCCACGCACAAAAGGCGCTAACCAAACATTAAAGAAATCATAGCCTTGCCCACCAGCCCAATTCGTCTGCGCCGCAGCCAAAGCTTTCGCAGCATGCAAAATTGCTACTTCTGGATGCTTAGCAGGACCAGCGACAGCCGTGTGCACACCTTGACCGTCCACGATCAAACCTTTCTTTAAGAAAAATCGCAAATCATGTTCTTGGCAGAAAGGCCTAGTGGCGAAATACTCCAAGTCGTGAATGTGAATTGCGCCTTCGATGTGTGCATCGGCGAGGTGGGGTGGAAGACAACTCAGTAGCGCGTACTGATCAAAGATGTTATCAGCGGCTAACTTGTGAATTGTTTCAGGGTTGTGTTGCAAGTTTGCGTTTTCCCGATCGCCCGCCGTGATTAATTTCTCAACGTCGAACAACGGTAATCCCAGACGCGTATACCTTGCGCGTTCATACTCCAAATTGTGCTCAAGCAGAGAAACACACACAAATTCTCGAATCAAAGGCCCTGACAAAAACTCCAAATCTAACTTCTTAATTTTGTCCGCCACGCTGAGCGCAATTTTCTCCGCAACTTCGGTTGGCAACTTGGTTTCTTTCATGAGCGAATTCTTTATTCTTTCATAGTCGAAATTTTCAAACATTATTTTGGATGTTCTGACTCGGGGGAAGTATTTGAGCGAATCTACCCTGAATTCTACAGTAACCAACAAAACCACCGCAGTCACACACATATGCGGATTAAGCTCTTAGATTTTTTATACAATTTTTTTGTATAAACAACGAACCTTGTTGGCAAAAACCATATTCAGCTTAGACGGGAAACTGTTTAAAAAGCTCATGGTATTTTTTTATCTAATTTTTTTGAATAAATTATATAAAATTTTAAACTATGCGTTAGTCAGATTTACACGAATAATATGCATTTTAAACGATTGAAATGTCTGCTACTTCTGAGGGTTATGTTGCTGGTATTTTGTTGATGTTCTCGTGAAAGTTTTAAGGCTGTCCACGGTGCCGCATGAGGGGCATTTTGGGAGTGCGTCGTAAGTTAGTTTTCCGCAGTGTGTGCAGTGGCTGAGGGTTTGGTCGTAGGTGAAAAGTCCGACGGTGAACGTGTTTACAATTTGTTTCGTGTTTGATAATAGTTCCTCGGCGTTTTGAGTGTTTTTTCTGAGAGATAAAAGCGTGATGTGTCCGCCGTGTGTAAGTTTGTGAAAGGGTTCTTCCGTGGACAGACGTTCTTGCCAAGGAATCTCTTGATTTAACGGTATTATACCAACGTTTGTGTAGGCAGGGTTTTCTTTGCTGCCTTGTGCGTTAATTTTTGCCCAGCCGAATTTTTCGGCATCGAGTTGAGCGAACCGTGTTGCGGCTTCTGGGCTGGAGAGCATTGATGTTACTACGCGGGTCTCGGGTTTTCTTGAGAATTCTTTGGCACGTTGGGCTATAGTTTCGGCGATTTTTTCTGCAAGTTTTAGGGCTTCTTTGTCGGTTTGTACTGGTTTTCCGAGAAGGGCTTTTGTTGCTTCATTTAATCCTGTGAAGCTGATTGTTCGTGTGGCGTTTTCATGGCGGTGATAGTTTTCACTGTTTCGAGTTTGTGAAAGGAAGGGAAGCAGTTTTTCTTCAAGACGTTGTTTGATGGTCTGGTGCTTAATTTCTAAGGCGTGGGCCGCGGTTTCGAGTTGTTCCTCGAGTTGTTGGAAGAATTTTGCTTCTTCTTTTTCGTTTTGGTAGGCGATTCTGGGCAAGTTAATCGCTATGTTGTCGAGGTTGCCAGTTCTCATTGTGTCGATTTCCCAATCTTCTTTCCATTCGTTTCCTATGCGGGTGCCGGTGGCGGCGTAGGTGGTGTATGTTTGTTTTTCTGGGAAGTAATTGGCGAAGTAGGGTGTGCCCGTGAGTGTTGCTAGTTGGTGGGCCAGTAAGAGAATGGGTTGGGTTTCGGTTTTGTTTAGGTTTTCTGGGCGGAGTTTTATTATTATGCTGGGGTTGAATGAGGGTTTTTGTTTGTTTTCGTCGAGGATTATTTTTAGGAGGATGTAGGCGACTTTTTGGGTTTCTTCTTCAAATTCTCCATAAAAGCCGTTTGATTTTTCTTCGGATCCCTGGATGGTTTTTTCTTTTAGGAAATCGGGGATGGTTAGTTCGATGCCGAGTGTAACTTGAACCGGCATGCTGTTTGAGGTTTGTGTTTGGTTGAGGTTTTGGAGGAAGAGTTGGAGTTTTTCTTCTATTTCTGTTGTAGTCATGTTTTTGGTGAAGGGTGCGAGGAATATGTTGAAGTAATCGATTGTTTGCTCGCCATTAATTTCTCTCGAGGCATTTTGAAGCGCATTCAGTGTGATTGCGAGTGCTTGGTCAAGGTTTTTTGGTGGTTTGCCTAGGCCGTTTTTTAGAAAATAGCGTAGGTCGTGGGTGATTTCGTTGGGTTTGAGTATCCATGTGCCGAGGTTTTCTAGGTGTATGGCGCCTGACATGTGGGCGTCGGAAATGTCGCGCGGCAACACGTTTAGTAGCGTGTATTCCTCTATTACCGCGTCGCCCGCGGCTTTGTGTACTGCTTCTACGTTTGGGGTGTTAGTTTTGGCTGTGTTTTTTATTAATTGTGTGACGTCATACACTGGAACGCCGAGGCGTGTGAGTTTGTGTCTGTATTCTTCTAATCCTTTTTCGAGGAGGATTGTGTTGACGATTTCGCGGATGAGTGGGGCGGTTAGGTATTTTGTTTTGAATTCTTGTAGGCGTTTTTCTGTTTCTCGGGCTATATTCTGGGCTAGGTTTACGGGTACGTTAGCTTCTTTTATGAGGCTTAGTGCGATTTTGTTGCGGTCGAATTCTTCCATTGCTAGGCGTGAGGTGCGGACGAGGATTTTTCGGCGTTTGAAGGTGTGTTTTTCGATTTCTTCGCTGATGTCGACGATCATCTTGCCCAAGTCGGTAAGTTTGTATTTTTTGGTTTCTACGTCGGGTTCGATGAGGTCGGTTTTAAGGAGAAATTTAAGGTGGTAGGCGAATCTGCCCGCGTCTTTGGTTTGGTTGAGTTTAAGGTTATTCATGATCTCCGTGTAGGAGAGTGGGCCTTTGTCGTAGAGAAGGGTTAGCACTTGAAGGCGGATGCCGCTTGATACGGCTTTGAGAATTTTAACTCCTTTTCTTGTGTGCGACAAAGGCTTTTCTCCATAGTTAAAGGTGCTAATTGTATTCGCAGTTGTAAGGTTTAAAGTTTAAGTGGGTTTTCCTTTGTTCGTGTTGGTTTCTCGGCGTGTTTCTAGACTTTCTCCCACATGTGATTCCATTAAGTTTCATATACGATTAGACTCCTTTTTGTTATGTTTTGTGCTTTCCGAGAAGGCACGCACGCCTTCCCCTAGTCTAGTATCGTTTCTGCAATAAGCCCTCAACAGCCTAGTCTAAACTTCAAAAGCAAAATTTTTTTATCATCCACCAACCTAAGGCACTTTTGAGATGAGCAGTTGTGAAGAACAAACCCGACAGAACCGTTGACTGCCTAGGCTTATACTGTCCAGAACCCGTGTTCAGAACAAGAATGGAATTGGACGCCATGAAAATCGGAGAAACACTAGAAGTCCTAGCAGACGACCCCGCAGCCGAAGCAGACATACGCAGCCTAGTAAAACGGCTGGAACAAGAAATAATAAGCATAAACAAAGAAGGAAACACACTCCGCATACTAATCAAAAAAATAAAATAAAACCAGCCCAAAAACAAACAAAAGAAACACAAGGAATCACGAATTCTTTCGACATGCTTGAGGGGTATTTGAAGCCTAATGGATTATATAGAGAAGAGGGTCTAGCCAGCGCCGCACACAGAAAAAAATACGCAGACACTAAATCGTACGGCATGACAATAGATTTATTTACTGTCAAAACACCATAAAAGCCAAAAAGTGGTAGCCAAAAAAGGAGAGGCGGAAAATCACCAAGATAACAAGACAAAATGACACAACTAAAACCCAGCCGCCCCTTCTTCGTCCCAAAGGAGGCAACACCTTAAGTGAAATCAGAACTCTGCAAATTCTGCCTAAAAAGCGGAATACTCTGCTCCAAATGTCAAACAAAACTTAAAACTGGCAAAATAAGCGACACTGACCTAAAAATCGCCAAACTACTTTTATCTCTGGAAGAAAAATACCCACAAATACAAGAAATCTATTTTCACCGAGCAATCGAAACAGATAGCACACTTGCCATAATCGTCGGCCCCGGCGACATAGCGCGGCTTTTAAGCGCGGGCGGAAAAATCATGCGAGAAATCAGCGACCAAACTGGCAGAAAAATACGGTTACTTGAACATGGAACCGACACCCGTAAATTTCTTGAAGATCTTTTTGCTCCCTTCAGCATCATGACGATTAACACGATTTGGCTACCCGACGGAACAACAGAAACAAGAGTAATACTACAACACAAAGGAAGAAAACCACCCCAAATAGACACAAAAGCATTTAAAGAAATTGCCAAAAAAGTCCGCAATATAACACTACGAATAGAATTTTCAGGCTAAAAAAACAAGAAGGCATATTCCATGCAGATTGACCCGCTGGGAAATTGGCGAAGAACCCATTACACCGCAGAAATCAAACCTGAATTGGACGGAAAAGAAGTCATAATTTTCGGATGGATAAAAGAAATCCGCGAACTAGGCGGAATCCGATTCCTAATCATCCAAGACCGCGAAGGCAATGTCCAAGTGACAGTTCCACGCAAGAAAGTAAACAAACAAGTATTGGAAAAGTCCGAGGCACTACAAACGCAATACAGCGTCGGCGTGAAAGGCATCGTAAAGAAGACGACAATGACGCCCCGCGGCGTCGAAATAATCCCAAACGAAATCCGCATAATCAGCATCGCCCAGCACCCGCTCCCATTAGACCCCACAGGAAAAACAAGCGCCGAAATCGACGTTCGCCTCGACGCACGAGTTCTCGATCTTAGTCGAGAAGAAAACATAGCCCTGTTTAAAATCGAACATGCAACGCTAAACGCGCTACGCCAGTTTTTAACTGAAAAAGGCTTCATCGAAATACATACCCCCCGCATCATCGCCACGGCAACCGAAGGAGGCGCGGCATTATTTCCAGTAAATTATTTTGAGCAACAAGCGTATCTTGCACAAAGCCCCCAACTGTACAAGGAACAGTTGACGTTGAGTTTTGAAAAAGTTTTCGAGATCGGCCCCTTTTTCCGAGCTGAAGAATCGCACACCAAACGTCATCTAAGCGAATTTATCTCAATCGACATTGAACAGGCTTTTGTCAACGAAGAGGACGTTATGCATTTGCTTGAGGAGCTAGTTTGCCACGTGTGCCACACAGTGAAAGAAAAATGCGAGAAAGAATTGATGGTTCTGAAGCACCAAGTTGAAGTGCCACAGTTACCTTTCAAACGTTTCACTTACGACGAAATCCTAAAAGAATTGGCGAAAGAAGACGTCGAAGTTCCATGGGGAGAAGACATACCAACACCGGCTTACAGAGCACTTGGAAAACTCCATCCTTACTTCTACTTCATAACACATTGGCCAGCCAAAGCCAAACCGTTTTACATCAAACTGCGCGACGACAACCCAGCCTTAACCGAAGGATTCGATTTGATGTGGCATTGGACCGAGATTGCATCAGGCGGCACAAGAGTCCACGACAAAGAAGTGTTGGTGAAACGGCTCCGAGAACAAGGGCTCAATCCCGAATCATTCAAGTATCACTTAAAGGTCTTCGACTACGGTATACCGCCTCATGCAGGATGGGCTGTTGGTTTCGAACGATTAGTTATGATGCTTACGGGAGTCGAGAACATAAGGGAAGTTGTGTTGTTTCCACGTGACCGTTCTAGACTGACGCCTTAGAATGAGGAATTCTTCTAGAAGATTGTTACAAAACAGTTAACAATGAGGCAGTTTTCATTATCCCTTTAGAGAGGAGAAGATATGAATAAAATTCGCTGGTTAAGTATTGCCACGTTAATTTTAATAGTAGCAAGTTCTCTTCTGATCATGTTTTTGGCGTCGCCTGCCAGTGGAGCAGTTTTGAATGTCGAATGCGAACCCGCAACAAACGTCGTGAACAAGACGCAAGGCGAAGCTTTCACGGTTAAAGTAAAATTCAAAAACGTAGGCAATGCTACGGGAACATGGAGCGTCAACATTGCTTTCGAGGGCGAATCAAACTGGGGCTGGCAAGGAACTCCCCAAACATTAACCCTAAAACCTTCCAAAACCGCAACTCTTTCATGGACAGGAAACGTGCCAGCAAATGCAGAAGTCGGCAGTACCGCTCGCTTAATCGTGTACTTCGATGACAAAATCGTACCTCAAGATTGGTGGATATACGTTTTGACAAGCGCTGAGCTGAAGATAATCGAGAGCGAGGTTCATTAGAATCCGCTTTTCGAATTGCACTAGAACAAATTTTTCTTTTTAAATGGAGAAAGCGGGTAACGTATGTTATTTCATGAAAAGACGACGCCTAACAAACAGCGGTAACCACCGCGTACGCCAAGCGCACCTAACGATCCTTGTTTGCTTCTATTCTTCTTTGGCTTCGTTTGCTTTCTTGCCGCTGCTGTTGCTAGTTAATGAAGGAAGCACTTCTAACGCTTCATCCATCATACGAATTGTGTTGGCAACTTTTTCAAAGTATTTCTGGAAACTCAGAGTCTTCAAAACTGTCACGCCGCGTTCAGTAAGCGCGTAAACCGTTTTGTTACCCGAAACTCGTTCCTCAATAAGCCCGTTTTCCATCAAAAAGTCAAGCCGTTGCCGCAGAACACCGCAATCCATGTTAGTCTCAAATGCAATCCTATCGATACCTAAAGGCTTACGAACCAAAGCGCTTAACACTGCCTCGTACATCTCAAGCTTCGACCTACGCATACACGCATGCCTCCGTCCTTTTCCTACAAACTCCAGCAAATAAATCATTTATGAATCACAAATCACAAACAACAAAAACACATATCTACCAATAAAACAACCAACATTATTCCGCTCTAACCCTTTGGGAGGAAAACCACGCTGGCAGATTTAAAAAAAGCGTTGTTAGACGACACTGTTGGAAAACGTATACTTCTTTTGGGCAACGAAGCTATAGCCCGAGGCATACTCGAAACAGGCATAGGCGTCATGACGACTTACCCCGGCACACCAGCCTCAGAAATCGCCGACAGCATAGCGCTCGTAGCCAAAGAAGCAGGCATATACATGGAATACTCAACCAACGAAATTGTCGCCCTTGAAATCGCAGCAGGCGCCGCAATCTGCAAAGTCCGCGCTTTGACCGCCATGAAACATGTAGGTTTAAACGTAGCAGCTGACGCCTTGATGACGCTCGCCTACACGGGCGTCCACGCGGGCTTGGTTGTAGTAACAGCCGATGACCCTGAATGCTACAGTAGCCAAAATGAACAGGATAACCGCTATTATGCACTACTTTCAAATCTTCCTTTACTCGAACCCTCAGACGCGCAAGAAGCCAAAGACATGATACATGAAGCGATAAGCATCTCGGAAAAACTCGAACTTCCCTGCTTAGTTCGCACAACCACACGCGTCGCACACACACGGACACCAGTAACATTAAACAAAATACAAAAACCCGTAATGAAAGGAGAATTCATAAAAAACCCAAAACGCTTTGTCATGATTCCCGCCAATGCCCGCACACAACATTTGGCTCTGCTTGAAAAAATGGAAAAAGCAAAAACCATCAGCGAAGAATCCGCACTTAACAAAGTCACACACACAGGCACAGAAGTCGGCATAATAACATCAGGCGGAGTTTACAATTACACAATCGAAGCGGTTAACTTGCTAAACCTCGATGCCAGTATACTCAAACTCGGCATGACCCACCCGTTGCCCAAACAGAAAATCATCAATTTTCTTGAAGCACATCCAAAAGTTGTTGTGATTGAAGAACTTGAACCGTACCTTGAAACGCAGATCAAAGCCATTGCTCAAGCTTCAGCGTCAAACACAAAAATCTACGGCAAACACGACACGCCATACTTTCCCTACCACGGTGAACTCTCCACGCGGCTCGTCATGGAGGGCTTGGCGAAAATACTGGACAAAAAATTATCAATAAACTTTACAGAAATCGACAAAAAGTACCAGCAAGCAAGCAAAATCCTTCTCCCACGCCCGCCTCTCCTCTGCCCCGGATGCCCACACCGCGCCTCTTTCCATGTAATAAAAACCGCGACGGCAAACAAAGCAATCTGCCCCACGGATATCGGATGCTACGCTTTAGGTGTGCAACCGCCGTTGCAAGTTGGGGACGTGCTCATTTGTATGGGGGCAAGCGTAGGCGTTGCAGGTGGAGTAAGCAGGGTTACTGGTTTGGGCACCGTGGCTATAGTTGGCGATTCCACCTTCTTCCATGCGGCGGTTCCTGGACTGATTAACGCGGTTTATAATAACCATAAAGTTACGCTTATTGTCCTTGATAACCTCACAACCGCCATGACTGGGCATCAACCACATCCCGGGATAGGTAAAACGGGGATGGGGGTTCAAACGGTAAGGGTTTCAATCGAAGATGTCGCCAAGGGCTGCGGCGTCAAATATGTGAAGGTGATTGACCCGCTTAAAGTGAAAGAGGCTACGGTTATTGTGAAAGAAGCGCTGAAGCAGGAAGGGCCCTCGGTTATAGTTTTTCGTTCTCCGTGCACTCTGCTTGTTTTGTCGGAAAAGCGTCGGAAAGGTATCAAAGTGGTTCCCTGTAGAATTACGGAAAAATGCACAAACTGCATGGTATGTATAAAGTTGTTAGGCTGTCCCGCGTTTGAAACGATAGAAGACAAAGTAAGTATCAACAAAAACTTGTGCACGGGGTGTATGTTGTGCGCTGCGGTTTGTCCGTATCAAGCAATTGAAGGAGGGATGGGCCGATGACGGAATATAACGTAGTTCTTGCGGGGGTCGGGGGGCAAGGTGTGCTTTTGCTTGCCGAGGTTCTGGGGGTCGCGGCGGTCAAGGATGGTTTTAACGTGCGTGTCAGCGAAATTCACGGCATGGCACAGCGCGGAGGCGCGGTGGTTTCTGATGTGAGGATTGGGGAAAAAATGTTGGCGCCCACGGTTCTCGAAGGCACAGCGGATGCAATCGTGGGTTTGGAGCCCATGGAAGCCCTTCGCAACATTAAATACGCTAACGGTAAAACGTTGGTTCTTTTGAACACTGCAACCGTAAAGCCCTGTGCCACTTCTCAAAACATGGCGTACCCAGAATTGAACGCTATAATAGAGAAAATTTGTTTGTTCACGAAAAACGTTGTCACGATCGATGCGACGAGGGTTGCGGAATCGTTGGGAAACGTGGCTGTTCAAAACATGGTCATGCTCGGGGCGTTTGTGAGAATTGGTAATCTTCCTGTTAAACCTGAAACCATAAAAAGTAGCGTCTGCGAGGTTGTGCCTGAAAGGTTTGTTGATCTTAATTTGAAAGCTTTTGAGGCGGGGTACAGGGAAATTTTAGGGCGATGATTCAGGGTTCGGCGGGTCTTTTTCTTTGCTGGAATCCAGAATTGCCTTTATTAGTTTTTTGAATATTCGCATTTCTGAGACGTTTACGATTGGTAGTTGTACTCCTTTTTCGACTTCGTAGAATTTTGTGTATTTTGGGTATTTTACGTAGCAGATTTGGCTGATTGGGAATTCGCGGTGTTTTATTTCGTGTTCGAAGCTTTTGTCCATGACTTCGATGCAGAGTAAGTAGCCGTCGACCCAAAATAGACGATTAATACCGTAGGTTGATGAGCACCAGACAAGGTTTTCGAGCGAACGTTGGTCAACGCCGAGAACGACGAATTTTTTTGTGGGTGCGATTTCTACGTCCATGTTTGATTATGCCTCCTTGTATGGTGTGTTTAGGATTTGTCGGACTTTTTCGCTGATTTTTGGTCCGAGTCCGTGCACGTCTTTTGCCCATTCGTTTACTTTTAGTAGTGCGTTTAGGGGGGTTTGGTAGGTTTTAAGGATTGTTGTTGCTTTTTCTCTGCCTATGTTTGGGAGGCTGGCGACGAAGTATATTTGGGCTTCGGGTAGGGTTTCGATTTTTTTGGCCATATGCACGGCGAGGGGGCGTTTTTCTACGATTTGTTCTTGTTTTGCGGCGGTGTAAAGAAAGTCGATTGTTTCTTTGTAGCTGGTCGTGTGTATCATGGTGATTCCGTTTTTTGCTAGTGCGAACATGGCGCCCCAAACTGCGGCGGGGTTTATGTGGCTGAATTTGTAGATTATGGGGAGGTATCCTTCGAGGAGTATTATTGGGTTTGGGTATGCGTCTTTTAGTGTGAAGATTTGTTCGAATAGATAGCGGCGGGTGAGTGTGTAAACGAAATCGTGTACTGTTTTGCGTTCGATGGCGCAGTTGTCGCTGATTATGTAGTCGCCTTTGGGGAGCATTTCGGTTTTTACGTTGGCGCCTTGTTCGATTAATCCTTTGACTATTTTTGGCGATGCGGTGGCTTCTCGGGTGTCGGCGATTATTGTGGGTTGGTCTGTTTTGGGGGGTGGTGTTTTGATGTAGGGTAGTAGTGTTTCTGTTTCTGGCATGTGGTTTTTCGCCTTCTCTTGTTGTTGATATTCTATGCTGGGGTGATTGTTTAGGTGTTTTGGTGTTCTTTTGTTTTGTTTTTGCGTGGTTTTGTGTGAGTTTTCTTTGTGCGCCGCGTTTCTAGGCCCTCTTCCATATATGATCCAATTAGTCTCCAAATATGCCCAGTACGTCTTAGCACGTCTTAGACGCTAAATACGAGTAGAAAGGATGTGGTGGATGAGCAGGACGTTAAGAGCATCTTGGTACGGCAAGAAGGCAAGCTAGACACGAAATACCTAGGAAAAAGAGCCAAGCAAACACAAATACAAACAACACTAAAAACAATACAAGTCATGTAATCGCGTGGAGCTTTCTGTTCTGAAAGGTGTGCACACACCCGACTAGTTTAGGTATTTTTTTGTCAATTGTGCTTATGTTCACACAACCGTTTGATTTATAAATCCACTCTATGAAATTCTAAAGCTGATTGTAAATGGCCAATATAAATACTGAAGATGAAAAGATAGAAGCTCTAATTCAGCGGGCAATAAGAATCGTGGAAAAAGTTCGAGAACCATACCGAATGAAGGCTTTCGAGGTTGTATTATCAAATCTTCTAGTTTCTCCTCTCTTTGAAAGGAAGGAGAAACAAAAGGAAACGAAGGGTGCGGAAGGCACTCTTGACGAGAGAATCGCTGAGTTTGCAGCCGAATGCAAACTGACTGTGGAACAATTGAAAAGCGTCTTTGAATTTCAGCAAGACAAGCCAATTTTTATAGTTCCTCGACAAGTAGGGAGCACTCATGCTCAAAATCAGGTTTTAGTTTCCAGATATCTTTTAGCAGCTTATGGCGAGATTTATGGAAAAGAATGGGTAAGTCTGGTGCCTGTTTTAACCGATCATGGCGTAGGTTCTTTAGCGAATTTGGCCGTCAATTTGAAAAGACATCCCACCGTCTTCAACATAAAGGGCCAAGGAAAAGGAACAGAATATAAACTAGTGGAAGCAGCGAAGCATGAGACTTTTAACATGATACACAATTTGGTGGAATAAAAGAAAAGATAGCAGTGTGATAATTAGTAAACTCTCTGAAATATGGAGAGGCTATGTGAATTAAAAGGAGGGATACAAAAATGAAAATGGAAAATGAAATAACCGAATTCAGAAAGAAAATGGAAGAACTGGAGAGGAGAATATTGGCATTGGAAAAAACCACAGAAAAGGAATCTAAGATAACTGAACAAAAGAAGCGAGGTACTAAAACTTTGCTTCTAGGGTTGAAAGATGAAGGATTCTTTAATGTAGAGAGAACGATATCGCAAATAAGAGATGCCCTTCATGCCAAGGGTAAGATTGTTGAACTGACCGACTTGCCACCTTACTTGCTAAAATTAGTCAGAACTGATGCATTGAAACGTGCCAAAAAAGAGATAGCAAAGAAAAAAATGTGGGTGTATTTTGCATGAGTGAGGCGCAAAGAGAGACTTTAAGAGACATCGTGATAGAAGAGCTTTCAAAGAATATCCCCGAAGAACTTGTAAACGATCTCACATTATCTTATGAAGCATCTTTGATTGAGTATAGGAAAGGATGTTGGGAAGAAACTTTATGGAAAGCAGGAAGATTTGCTGAAAATGTCTATAGGATTCTTGCATTTTTACTTAATGGTGAAATAATTAAGGAAGCCCCAAACTTTAACGATGTAAAACAAAAATTGGAAAAAACTCCGAATGCCCAACTGCCAGAGTCAATCAGAATTCTCATTCCGCGAATTACTTCCTCCCTTATTTACGACCCACGAAGCAAGAAAGCGGCTATCCATGTAAAGGAAATTAACCCTGACTATATAGATGCAAATTTAGTGGTGTCAGCATGTGGTTGGATTCTAGCGGAGTTTGTGAGAATTTACCATAGCTCAGACTCTGCGAAGATTACCCAAATCATTAACGAATTAGTACAGAGGAAGGTTCCCTTTGTTGAAATTCACGAAGGTAAGGTGTTTGTGACTAAGCATTTAGATTGCCCTAGTGAAATATTGCTGCTATTATTAAATTCTCCCAATGGAATCAATCGAAGAGAGATGGGAATCTTACTAGGCAAATATTACTCTCCAACGACAATTACTCTTACTCTCCAAGATTTGGAGAAAAAACGTCACATCCTGAAAACGAACGAAAAATATGTAATAAGTGGTGCAGGCGAAGAACGAATAAATAAAGTGTTGAGCCAACTAGTCTAAATGAACTAATCGCTAAATCGCCTAATTATTATTTTTGTCTTTTTTGTTGTATGTATTCTTCTACCCATTGTTTG
>JAWBOF010000012.1:0-13515 GCA_038826685.1 Bathyarchaeia archaeon | reverse complement strand
AACCGCGTATGATGCCTTCCTTCTCCATTTTCTTTATCCTCGAAAGCACAGTACCGATGGATATACCGCACTGCTTGGCGATTTGCCTCGAAGAAAGCCGCGCGTCAGTTGTGAGAGTCTTCAAGATTTCAACATCTGTTTCATCCAAGACCATCCTTTCACCACCTACATTAAACATTTATTCAATATTCATAACCTTTATTTAACATTTGCTTTCTTTTTGTGGAATAAACCTTTTATATTTATATATGGAATTGCTTATGTTGTAAATTTGCTCGAAGGAGAACCGCAATGTTGCAGAATTATTCAAAAGAAGCGGATAGTCTTGACTTAAACTTGAAACTCATGAAAAACGCCGACTACATCCTGCTGCATTTTACAGACATGCTCGGCATGCTTAGAGGCAGAACCGTCCCAGCAGAAGAGGCAGAGAACATTCTTGCAGAAGGAGTAGGATTCGACGGCTCATCTCTCGTGGGCGGAGTGAGTATCGAAGAAAGCGACATGATAATGAAGCCCGATCCCTCCACGTTCACCGTTTGCCCCTACTATTTTTACGACAAAAGCGTCGTAACCTTCATTTGCAACATCCAACGCCCCGACGGTAAACAATTCGAAAGCGACTCACGATACTTGTGTCAAAAAACCCTTGAAAAGATGCAGAAAGAAGGATACCGACCAACAGCCGCCGCAGAGTTAGAATTCTACCTCGTCAAAAGAGACAAAAAAGGTGGAGTTTACCCAGTTGAAAACCACCTCATCGACAAGCAAAGATACTTCGACATAGCCCCAGGCCGAGACGTTACAGAGGCTTACCGGATGGACTTGTCCAACGTTCTCTCCGCCATGGGAATCATGGTAGAACGCATGCACCACGAAGTAGGCTCAGCGCAAAACGAAATCACTTTCAAATACTCTAACCCCTTGGCAACATCCGACAGCATAGTTCGCTACAAGTTCGCAACAAAAGCCCTAGCCGAAAAGAAATATAGTTGGACAGCAACCTTCATGCCCAAGCCTTGGTCCGACAAAGCAGGCAGCGGAATGCATGTTCATCTTGGGCTTTTTGACCAAAAAACAGGAAAAAACTTGTTTTACGATGCAAATGGATACGCCCATGTTTCGCAGAAATGCAGGTACTTCATAGGCGGAATTTTAGAACATGCCAGAGCCTTGTGCGCCATTGTCGCGCCAACGGTTAACAGTTACAAAAGGCTTGTGCCGGGCTTTGAAGCCCCCGTGTACGTTGCGTGGAGCCAACGGAACCGTTCAGCGCTCGTGAGGATTCCGGCATTTTCCCCAGAGAACGAAAAGGAGGCTAGAATAGAGTTTAGATGCCCAGATGCCCTCTGCAACCCGTACCTCGCCTACACGGTTATCTTCGAAGCAGGGATGGACGGAATAAGAAAGAAAATCGAGCCTCCAGAACCAGTGGACATGAACATCTACCATATAAGCGAAGCCCAACGCAAAGAACTCGGCGTCAAAGTTTTGCCTTCTTCGCTTAAAGAGGCCTTAGACGAATGGAGAAACGACGACATCTGCAAAGAGGCTATTGGACGAGAAAACGCGGATAAGTATTTTGCGTTAAAGATGAAAGAGTGGAAAGAATACCAGGCAAACGTGCCGAAAGACACGCCCGAAGTAACCCGATGGGAAGTAGAAAAATACCTATACAACTAATCATTTCTCTTTCAAAAACCTCTAACCCATTTTGTAAAAGTGTATTCTTAAATGCGTTCATGTTACTAAATACTGTTTCTGGAGACTAAATTTAATGGTTGATTGGCTCGAAATCCTTAGAGAATGCAGCGAAACCGTCCGCGAAGCTGTTCTTCCACTTCTAAAAGCCCCTCAAAATCAACCCAGCCACAGAAAAGGTGCAGGTGGGGATACAACCCATCAAATCGACCGCGTCGCAGAAAATGCCATAATAAACACTATAAAAAAACACAACATCGCATTTACGCTCATCAGCGAGGAAGCAGGGATTAAAAAGTTTGGCAAAAAGCCCGAATATTATGTTACAACCGACCCGATTGACGGCACAACAAACGCGTTGAGAGGCATACCATTCGTCGCCACATCTATCGCCGTCTCCAGAAAGCCCAACTTGCAAAGCGTCGAAACAGCCCTTGTCACAGACCTTTACCACAACAAAATTTACACTGCGCAGAGGAATCAAGGCGCCTACAAAAACAACAAAAAAATCGCTACGTCCGACACAACTCGTCTCGAAACCGCCGTCGTTGGCGTCGACTTCAACACGTACAAAACAACCCAACACATCAACGCCATCACCGCCATACTACAAAACACAAAACATCCGCGGCATTTAGGCGCAGACGCACTGGAAATCTGCTACGTTGCAGACGGCACCAGCGACGCCTTCGTAGACCTCAGAGGTAAACTCCGCGTCACCGACATGGCTGCCGCGATGCTAATACTGATTGAAGCGGGGGGCAACGTGACCACGCCCGAAGGCGAAAAATTAGACGCACCATTATCGCCGACGCAGAAAGTGTCTTTCATAGCTGCTGGAAACAAGACCATTCATAAACGGATAAAAGACCTCGTCATGAAATACCAGCGTACAGTTTCTTAGGGAGCGAAGCAAAACTTGCTGACCTTTATTGAGCCACATCCTGCGCTGCTTTTGCGGCACGAAAAACAACGGACGCTCATCGTTTCGGATTTGCATATAGGCTGGGAAGTTGCTCTCTCAGAGAAAGGCGTGCATGTACCCTCACAAATGCCCAAACTCTTAGAAAAACTCGTGCAGATAATAAAACAAACAAAACCATCTATGCTGCTGTTGCTAGGCGACGTAAAACACACAATCGCGAAAGCCGCAACTGAGGAATGGCGGGATATACCAGACTTCTTCGAGACCTTAACCAAAACAGTTCCAGCTATTAAAATCATTTTAGGCAACCATGACGGAAATCTTGAACCTCTTTTACCCGAAAAAATCGAAATCCTGCCCCCAACTGGCACAACAATCGGGGACGTCGGGTTTTTCCATGGACACACATGGCCCGCCGTTGAACTTCTAAAATGTCGTACTATGGTTATGGGACACGTGCATCCCATGATAATGTTCCAAGATCCTTCGGGCTTTCGGATTACCAGGCAGGTGTGGGTTAGAGCAAAATGCAATGGCGAACAATTAAAAAAATCTCTCGTCAGACATTACAACATCAAACAAACCACAACGCTAAAAGTAAAAACGACACAGTTCATAATCATGCCCTCGTTTAACGAATTTCTCGGCGGACAACCGGTGAACCGAAAAGGCATAGGGACTGATCACAAATACCAAGCCTTTATCGGTCCAGTGTTGAGGTCAAAAAGTGTAAAAATCGCCGACGCAGAACTCTTTCTACTCGACGGCACCTTCCTCGGCACAGTGGAACAATTAACCGCTCTTAGCCTAAGTTAACATAAAGTTTTTATTGCATGCTTCTCACTCGAGTTCTGAGGAGGCGAACCTAGATGAATAATCGTGACGATTTTGAAGAATGGTTCAGAAGACGCATGCGACGTCTTCCCTACTCTGACCCTTGGCCCTTTGGTGACGCTTTCGACGTTTTCCGAGATTTCGAGAAAATGATAGAAGAAGAGTTCAAAGAATTCACCGCGCGAATACCGAAAGAATATGTTCGCGAACGCAAACTTCCTGACGGTTCAAAAATCCGAGAATGGGGGCCCTTCGTGTACGGGTACTCTGTCACTATCGGACCTGACGGTAAACCCATCGTTCGTGAATTCGGCAATGTTCAAAAAGGCCGTTACGGTCCGCAAGTGAAAGAGGAAAGGGAACCACTTGTGGACGTTATCAGCACAGACGGCGAAGTTAAAGTGGTCGTGGAAATTCCCGGCGTCGAAAAGAAGGACATCAAACTACATGGCACCGAAGATACGCTGACGATTTCGGTGGACACGCCGGAACGTAAATATTTCAAGGAAGTCCAGTTACCCGAAAAAGTGAACCCAAAGGACGCGAAATCGAGCTATAAGAACGGCGTATTAGAAGTTACGTTGCAGAAAATTGAGAAGAAAAAGAAACTTAAGGGCGAACCAATAAAAATCGAGTAGCCTACCCCAACTCTTTTATTTTTCATTTTTTCTCCTCTAGGCTATACAATATGCTACGCAGGCGGCAGTTTTGGAAAAGCCCTCAGAAATTGAACTGCTCGAACAAGTGTGCAAAGAAGCAAAGGAAGATGGGAAAATCGTCGGAAAACATCTTAACCTACTATACGAAGCGTTTGGCACACGTTTCACCAAGGCGTGGGAAGCACTAAAAGACGGACGAGTTAAGAAGTACATCTTCAAACCAAGCAACCGTGTCGTGTGGATTGTGATCGGCAAAGAACGCGATTATCTCGTTCTAGGCGCAGCGGATTTTTGTATGTGCGACGATTTCTACTTCAGAGTCCTCGACCAACATATTCACTTATGCTACCACCTCATAGCGCAAAAAATAGCCGACTGCTTGGGCTGGTACGACAAAATTGAGGAACACGACGAATTGTACAATTCCTTGATGGCGGAATGGAAAAAGGTTACACCTTAAATACTATGATGCGCAAAATAAAAGGAAGAAAAATTGAGGCGAAAAACATGGGCGTCGAAGAATTCTTCCAAACCCTTATTCTAATACTCATGATCACCGCTTTCTTCACTGTGGCCTTGGCGTTTTTACACCTTATTTATGAGCAGAAAGAATAAACGACCCAATTAACTTACACCCATTTCTCTTAGTCATCTTCTTCTAAGCAAAAGATACAAAACCGCTGAGACAATGGTAAAGACTATCCCGACAAGAATTGCCAACCAAAAATCTTCACCGCCTCCGAATATTATGGGTATTGGGCCTATTATGATTACTCCACCTGTGCCTGCGTGTTTTTCAGTGAAGATGTTGGCGATTAAAATTAAAGCCGTGCCGACGAAAATTAGGACGAAACCGTAAAGAAATAGTTTCGAGACAAATTGCGTTAACTTGTTTTCGTCCGTGGTGCTTGACATTTTCTGGTTCTCCTAAAGCGAACCTCTGCTTATCAACGTTAAAACTATAGCCAACACTGTTAGAATTATAGACAGTGCCAAGAGGATTTTCACTGTTTCTTTATCAGTTCCAAAAACTATTGGAAAGGGACCTAAAACGATCACGCCTCCGCCTCTTGTTTTTGGTTTTTCTTTTGTTTTTGCTGCTTGCAAAGCGAGGAGAACTGTGGCTAGAAAGGTGATTACGACTCCTGCGACGACAAGAAGGAACCCTACCGTGCTGAGCGATGACCAATCAAACACTGAACTCGCCGAAATAGACACGAAAGAATAGAAATAATTAAAGTTTAAGTTAAGCAACACGTATTCCTTCACTTCCACCGGCTTACCGAGACCATGTGAAGACGATGAGCGCAGAAGAAATAATCAAACAAATCCTTTCAGCACGACCAGATTTTTCACGAGAAGAAATTATGCAGAAAATACGTGAGAAAAACACGGCGGTCGGAGGTTTTCTAACAGAAGAAACAGCGGCTCGTTTGGTGGCTTCGGAGTTAGGTGTGGAAATTGCGCAAAAAAGTTTTGTTTTCAAGGAAATCCCAATTGGCGAGTTAGTGTCGGGCTTGAATGACGTCACGGTTACTGGTAGAGTTTTGATAGCGTACCCTGCACAGACATATAACCGTAAGGACGAAACTGAAGGGCATCTCGCACGGTTGCTCATAGTAGACAAAACTGGTGCACTACGAATTTTACTTTGGAACGATAAAGCTGAACTCGCCAGAAACGGAAAAATTAAACAAGGACAAATACTCCGCGTTCTGCACGGCTACGTTCGCGAAGCAAGAGACGGCGACCTAGAACTCCACGTTGGACACCGTGGAGAAATACAAATCAACCCTTTAGACGTTAAAGAAAAAGATTATCCCGAAACGTCAACTTTTGCCACAAAAATTAGCAAAATAACTGCGAAGCAAAAAAAGGCAAACGTAATGGGAGTTGTTCGTGCGATTTCTCCGGTTACGGTTTTTCAGAGACGCAACGGTACAGAAGGCAAAGTACAACGAGTAACATTAGACGACGCGACTGGACAAATAACCGTGGTTTTCTGGAATGAGGAAATTGACGCGTTGAGCGATGTGCGAGTGGGGGACCGCTTGGAGATCATAAATGCAAAAGTAAAGGAACGAATTGATGGAAGACTGGAATTACACGTAGAAAACAGAACTTATGTTGAAAAACTGCCACCTGTGGAAGAAAAAACCGCCAGAATAGCGGATTTAACTGAAGAAGGCGGGCCGGTCACGATCGAAGGCGTTGTCAAAACAAGACCTATGAAAAGAGAAGTATCCACCTCAGGAGGAGAAAAAGTCGCTGTCGTCTCCTTTGAATTGGAAGACGAGAGTGGCGCGATATTTGTGTCTGCATGGCGAAAACACGCCGAAGCCGCGGAACAATTAAGCATCGGTCAAAGAGTTAAAATAAAGAATGTTTTTGTTCGCAAAGGGTTTGGGGAAAACCTAGAAGTCACTACTCGAGCATCCTCCAAGATAGAGGCTTCTTCGCAATAGTCTTTTATGCCACAAACTATCCACTATACTGCTCCCTAAAGCTGGTGAACAAGCAATGCAGAAAATCCAGTTTCAGCTTCCGATTGACGAGTTTCCAACAAAATGGTACAACATAATTCCAGACCTCCCCGAACCCTTGCCTCCGCCGAAGGAACCCGAAGACGGGCAATCGCGCATGGAGTATTTGGCGAAAACCATGGTGGGCGAATGCCTAAAACAAGAAATGTCCACCGACCGTTGGGTGCCGATTCCAGAAGAAATTCGAGAACGCTACATTCAAGCCGGCAGACCGCGACCGTTGTACAGGGCGGTTAGGTTGGAGAAGAAGTTGGGCTTGAAAAAAGTTAGACTCTACTACAAACGCGAAGACCTGTCGCCCACGGGCTCGCACAAAGTCAACACCGCACTCGCGCAAGCTTACTATGCCGCGAAAGAGGGAAACACGACCCTCGTAACCGAAACAGGCGCGGGACAATGGGGCAGTGCGCTTTCGTATGCTGCTACACTGTTCGATTTGGATTGCGTGGTTTTTTGGGTAAAATCTGTTTATGATTGGAAAACAGACCGTCGCACTTTGATGAATCTGTTCGGCGCCAAGGTTTACGCTTCTCCCAGTAAAGAAACCAAGACAGGAAAAGAAATTTTGACAAAAGACCCGAACAGCCCCGGCAGTTTGGGCATCGCGGTTTCAGAAGGATTAGAATATGCTGACACGCATGATGGATGCGTTTATTGCCTAGGCTCAGTGCTTAATCACGTGCTAATGCACCAGTCGATTATTGGTTTGGAAGCCATCAAACAATTCGAAATCGCAGATGACTCGCCCGATTTAATCGTCGGCTGCCTCGGCGGCGGCAGCAACTTTGGCGGCATCGCTCTGCCGTTTGTTGGCGAAGTCTTAAACAAAAAACGCGAATGCGAGTTTCTAGCTTCGCAGTCTGAAGCCGCGCCGAACCTGACAAAAGGCGAGTATAAGTATGATTTCGGCGACGTGGGTGAACATACGCCACTGTTAAAGATGTACACGTTGGGACACAAGAAGAACATGGTTCCCATAAAGGCCGACGGGCTTAGGTATCATGCGGCGGCGCCCTTGATTAGCCTGCTACGGCACCATAACATCGTCAAAGCCGTAACCTATCCAGCCGATGAGAAGGCGATTTTTCAGGCAGCAACCATGTTTCTACAAAGCGAAGGTTGGCTAATAGCGCCTGAATCAAGTTACGCCGTCAGGGCTGGGATAGATGAAGCGTTGAAGGCGGAAAAGGCTGGAAAAGAACGTGTCATTTGTATGAACATAAGTGGTCACGGCTTCTTGGATTTGACGGCTTACAAGGAAAAAATGGGCCTGCCTTAGCCGTTAAACAGCCGTACGTTTGGCGTAAAAAGGCGTGCTGTGTTTTTTCTTTTTTTATTTATTGTTGATGTGCATTCTTAGGTCGGTGTGTCGGTGGGCGTTTCTTGAGGTGGCTGTTTGTTTTCTTCAGTTGATGGTGGTGGTTGAAGCGGTGTTTCTGGGGGTGGTGATTCTTTTATCTCTTGGGGTGTTTGTTCTGTTGGTTGTTGTTCTGGTTGTGTTTGTTGCTGTGGCTGGTTTTCTTGTGGTGGCGCTGTTTCTTGCTGAGAGGCTGGGTTCTCGTCTAATGGCGGCTGATCTTTTTGGGGTTGTTGGTTTTGGTTTTCGGCAGGGGTTTCTTGTTCTGCTGAAGGAGGCGTTCGCGATGAGGCTTCTGAGGGGCGAATCTCTTCAGGTGGCGGCGGAGTAGGCGGTTGACTTTCTTCTACTGCCGAAGATTCGGGCGGCAAGGTGCCTCGTTTGTTAATAAGCCAGAAGACAACGACTAAGATCAGCATCATCAACCCTAGAACGCCAGCGACCAGTCCGTAAAACGGAAGGACCAAGAGCGACACGACTGGGCTGTCGGCACCTGCGTAGTTTTTGTTTCCTGACCAGCTGGCTTCCAAATAGAAAATTCCGCCTCCTTGCGGTCTCCATTCATAAGCGTACGTGCCATTGTTGTTGACGCTTACTATGGCTAATTTACTCCACACGCCGCCGAGCGAACTCACGTAAATGGTGACGTTGCCTGTTGTTGATGGAGAAACTATTCCGCTGATCGTAATCGCACTGTTTTCTACGGCAAAGAATGAGGAAATGGAGATCGTGATTTGGGAAGGGGTCAATGATGTGAATGAGGCTAAGACTCTACTCGGCGCTGTTTCCTCATAATTCACGATGGCGATTACGTTGGGGTTTACGGACCTTAATTCTGTGGGGCACTCTCCGACGCGCCAACCATACGGAAAATTGTCCCCAGTAGTTTCTGCGATGTAGTAAGTTTTGCCATTATAAACGACATAATACACGCTGCCTCCTCTGGCGTAAACAGGCTTATGAGGAAGACTAACACCCACGTTCAAATGCTGCTTAGTCGGATACTCCAGCAAAACAACATCCAACCCTCCCGCCTTCAGAATAGACGCCGCCAGTAAAGAAAACCCGCCACAGTCGCCTTTGTTTAAAACCAGAGTTTCAACTGGATAAACTTCTGGGTAAACTTCGTATGGAATTTGATGGGTTATGCCAAGAACAGCGTCGGTAAAAATTTCTGCGTCAGAATAAACTTGCCATAAAGCATCGGCTATTGGTTTTACGGCGTCTGGAGTTACAAGTTTGCCAAAGTCGCTAGAAGTGTAAATGTCGTGACTTTTACCTTGATAATAATTGTATAAAGACGAGGTTATGGACACCGTTAAGCTATAGGCAACTGAACCGTTTGGACGATCAAGAAGACTAAACGTACGTCCATAATTTTGTGCGTTTACAACACTAACAAGTGGCGAAACAACGAAAAGGAGCAATAACGCCGAGATTACAATGCTTCGCTTCAAATCCACCACTATCTCTCATCATTACAGACAGTTTGGAGACAACTATGCTTTATGAAGACAAAATTCATATGCATAATCAAGACCGCTGAAATTTTCTCGAAACCTCCTCTAAACTGTTCCCAATCAACTCAATCTTCTCCTGTCTTATCTCGCCGAACCCTTTTTCGTACGCTCGTTTAATGTGGTATATTTCAGTAGGTTCGATGCCCATGACACGGCAAGCAGTGGCGTCAACGGCGACAACGTCTTTTCCAGCGATTATCAAATCCATCTTCACTGGATTTCCCGAAACCGGACCCGGTCCTTCCAAGGCGTAGAATCCGTCGATTACGGTTAAGCCGGGTTTTATGACGCTGTTTATGTCGACGATGACTTTGCTGATGTTGCGCAGATGATATTTGAACTTGAGTTTTGTGGGGAGTAAGCCAAACAAGTTTTTCATACCTAAAGTTACGCCTGTCTCGCTGTGTGTTTTGAGTTTCGCCGCGTTTACTATTACGGATTCTACAACAATTTTTGGCACGGTGATTCTATGCAAAACTTCTGGGTTAGGAACTGTTAATTGGACTTTTTCTTTTTCTTTTCTTAAGTTGATGAATTCGACTTTGTTGTTCTTGCACACCTCAAGCATGCCAGTGGCTTTGCATGCCTTATCCGCGTTTGTCATGGACGCATCTGATTCCACCACAAAAACTTGATCAGTAAACTCCTTTGCCTTGAGTATCAACGCCTCAACCACGAGCGGATCGGTCGTGGCTCCGGTTTCGTAAGTTTTGGTCGAGATGAAATTGACCTTAATTAACACGCGGGTTTTTTCTTGGAGAACATCCCTTAAACCGCCGATCAAATCCAGCGCCTTGTAGACTGTTTCGTGATCTCTTCGTCCCTTGACAATGGACACTTGGCTCATTTGGTTCACTGTTTCACCTAAAGATCTAGAAAAGAAAGAACGAGTGTCTTATTAATTCGTTACTTTTTCAGTAAGATTTCTGCGGAAACAGAGTTTCATGCGCTATTCTGGTTTTAATTCTTCCATCAGCCCCAGCAACGGATACGGGAATATATGGCTTTTTTCCGGTTGAAAGGTTAATGTCACCCTTTCATTGACGGCTAACGGTTGTTCCGCCAAACTCGGTCTTGTTACAATAACCTTGTCTTCGGTTTTCAAGTAAACCTCATACCGTGTAGTGGTGCCTTCGAAGCTTACGCGTTTAATCGTGCCAGTGATGCCGTTTGCTGTTTTTTTCCAGCCTTTCTCCATCGTGAAGGCTTCAGGTCGGACGACGAGGACGACTCTTTCATCCTTTTTCCTAGCTTTAGCATTGCAAGCATCCACTGTAACGCCTCCACGAAGCCTTACCGTAGTAAAATCCTGTTGCACTTCTACAATGTGCCCCTCAAGAAAGTTTGATTCGCCAATAAAATTAGCCACAAACAAATGTTGCGGGTTCATGTACAAGTCGTACGGAGTGCCCACTTGAAGAATCTTTCCTTTCCGCATAACCGCAATTCTGTCAGAAATTGCCATGGCTTCGGCTTGGTCGTGGGTAACGTGGATAGCCGTGAGCCCAAGGTCTTTTACGAGGCGTCTGATGTCGTATCTCAGTTCGTTCCGAATTTTTGCATCCAACGCGCCGAGCGGCTCGTCCAATAATAAGAGCTTAGCGCCAGCAGCTAGAGCCCTCGCGACGGCGACTCTTTGCATCATGCCTCCGCTAAGCTCGTTTGGGAACGCTTCGGAGCGTCCGTAGAGTTTTACCATTTCGAGTGTTTCTCGACCCAGTGCTGATGCTTTCTTTTCTTCCCATGCCTTTATGTGTGGACCGTATGTTACGTTCTCCCAGACGTTCATGTGGGGAAACAGAGCATAGGTTTGGAAAACAAACCCGATTTCTCTCTCTTCGGGGGGCATATTGTTTACGAGAACATTGTCTATGTAAATGTCGCCCTTGTCCATTGGGATTAAGCCTGCGATAAGCCTCAATAACGTGGTCTTTCCACAACCGCTTGGGCCTATTAGGGAGAAGTATTCTTTGTCATAGATTTCCAAGCTTACGTTATCTACAGCGACGATTTTACCGTCTCCGAACGTTTTGGAAACATTGACTACCTTAACGTTTGGCATCACCGTCGCCTCCCATCTGGTTTAGAGCAACATTTAGTGACATTACGCATCTTAATACCTTCCCTTCTCCTTCATCATTAACCTTAGGATAAGCAGAATTAGGATTGAAAACAAAATCAGAAAACCACATCCTAGACCCACCGCTGAAGATACGCCTACCGCAGTAGTCGTACCAGAAGGTAGCAACGGTCGAATCCACCGAACCAGCAAAACTGGAACAGTAAGCAAGCTTGAAGTTGGACTTATCACCGCAACGGTCGCACCTGTTTCGCTAACGCTACGGGTGAACATGATAATCGCGCCTGCGAAAAACGAATACTTCACCATCGGCAAAATTATTGTCCTAAAAACGCCGAACGGTCTAGCGCCCAATATTCGCGCAGCATTTTCAACTTCCGGGTCAACCCGTAAAATAGCCGCAGCGAGAGACTTTACAAAATAGGGATAAGTAATCGAAATGTGCGCCATAATTATTAGCAAAAGCTCTGGAACAAACGGAAAATTCGTCCAAAAAAGACGCAGAGACACGCCCAACGCGACCGAAGGAACAATTATCGGAATGTTCACCAAAGCATCCAAAACAGATGACAGCTGCTTTCCCATCCTGTTCCGCGCAATTAAAATTGCCATAGGTAACCCAGCGACAACATTTACTACTGTGGCAGCAAAGCCGACAAAATAAGACACTAGAAGGCTCTGCCAATACGCGCCCCAATTATACTTCCCCGTCGGATCAACAGCGCCGCTCAAAGCGTTACCTAGAGTACCATCCAATACCGCAGGAAAAGCAGTAACCGCGACAAAAAGCGCAGGAAGTAATATCAAAAAGAACAGAGTAAACAACATTGCACCATCACGCAGCCTCACCACCTTTTTTCCACTTACTTTCTTCTCAAAAGAGCGAGAAACATGCTTAATGGGAATTTTCAAACGCGAGCCAAAAAGCTGAATTATTCCGAAGATAACCACGGCGATCAACAGTAGCAACAGGCTTGCGAAAACCAGTGGGCCTTGTCCAAAAACCGCTTGATTTTCTGGAGTGTTCATGTTCGAAATAAAAATCGCCCCGTTCTCGAAAGCGCCCGCGACAATGATTGTTGCGCCAGTTTCAGAGAGAGACCTAGCAAAAGCCAACACGAACGAGCCAATCAAACTAGGCTTCAAAATAGGAAAAGTAACTGTCCGCTCGGCGGTGACGGGCGGTGCTCCTAAGGTTCGTGCGGCTTCCTCGTAAACATACTTGTAGTCCAACAACGCGCCCACCATGACTCTCACGACCACGGGAAAGGAAAACACAAAATGTAACAGTATAACGAGAAGCCAACCCGGCGACAACAAACTGCCTCCAAACAAACCCGCCACCCCTAAAGGACTATCCCAGAAAAGCAACAATGAATAGCCCAAAGCTACGGTTGGGATGATAAAGGGCAGGTCACAAAGACTGTCAAGAACGTTTAGCCATCGCGATCTGCCGCGAGCGATAAACCATGCAGTCGGCACTCCAGCGACGAGGTCAATCACGGAAACAAAGGCTGCCACCACAAACGACGCGCCCACGGCGTTCAAAGCCCGTGATAACAAGTCGGGGTTGTCGATAACCGTTGAAACAAGATTCCATTTCAAGGCTATTCCTAAAATTGTGGGAATTAGAATTATCACGACGAAGAAGAAGATAGTTGCTAGGTACAAGCCAGATCTTAGGATAGGATTTGAGGAGATTTTGTCGAGAGACTTCATTATTTTGGCTTGCTTACCCATGGTTTTCCACTGTCGATGCCGTTTCTGAAACTATCATTAACCCTTGCCAGGCTATGAACACTCGTATTCATAAACGCCGATTCTTTAGTATTCCCGCGCAACCGCGAGACCGCGCTGGCAGGCCTTCGTCAAGGCCTATCAGGAGGCCTTCCCGCC
>JAWBOF010000011.1:793-13999 GCA_038826685.1 Bathyarchaeia archaeon | reverse complement strand
CGCCGACCGGGTTCACCTCGTCAAAGATTCTACCCACAGACATCTTGGGAATTATACGCCAAAAAACTTCGTCCAACCGTTTGATGACCATCTGGTCGCGGAAAGAAAAATCTTTCAGCATTCTTGCATTTTTTGGGATTTCAATCATGGGCATCGCGGCGATTTCTTTTACTATTTGCTTCAAAGTTTTGGTTTCGGTTTCCGTTATTGCGTATTTGTCAAGGTCAACTCGTGTGGAGTACGTATTTTCGAAAGGGAAAACCATGACTTTACAAAGCACTGAAAGATAATGCTCATAACTGGTGCTCACAATAAAAGATGGCATGATTCTTTGCACGAACTGCATCGTGTCCCTAGCGCCAGCGACGAGTAAAACATTTTTCTCGGAGAAGGCTATCATTTGCCGATTGGTTACACCGTATGCTTTAAGGACGGGAAGAATAAGTTTTAAAGTGTCGCCGGCTTTGTAGTCCTTTCTTTTGAGAACATCCGCTAAAACATCGTCATACTTGCTTATTACGGAAAATAGTTTGGCGCCGTCTGGAATAAAATGGCAAGTCAACTCGTAAGCGTTATCGTTTTTTGAAATGGGCCCTTCGCAGTCGGTGACAAAAATCTTGCTAGCCACATAATCATGGGTCAATGTCTTTTGCCTCGTAGTTGCTGCATGTGGTTTATGCTTTTGTCGATGTGTTCTTTCGACGCGATGTCGGTTCGGCTCCACAAGCCGCCGCCTTTTATGGCGTTTATTCCTTCGAGCGAGATTTCTCGGGCGGTTTGAATACTGTCGCCTATACCGACCACGCAGACTGCTCTTGACCATAGGGCGTATGCTTGGCCGTTTCTTTGTTCCATCGAAGCGGGATAGACGCGGATGTTGTCACCGTATTTCTTGTTCAAGTTGTACGCTTGAGTCAAGAACACGGGCGTGTCGATTTCGTTTATTTTCACTTTTTCTTTGAAGACGTCGATGTAGCCCCCGTAAGTGGGCGGAACCTTATACGTAACCACTGAGGCCTTCTTGTCCAGATCTATTCGTGTGAGGGTTCCTTCAAGCATCCTGAAACACACATCGACAAAGTCTTCTTTCAACAATGGTAGGATGTTGATTATTTCTGGATCGCCGGGACGGCTGTTGTTTTCAAGAATCTTTAAGCCGTCCTTTGTGTGAATGAATGCCACGTAAAAAGGCACACCGAGCAAGGCGACGTTTCTGGCTGTTTCCCCTTTGATTTCTTCGAAGATCTTGTTCACGACTTTGATCTCTTTTTCTCTGTCGGCGTTCGTCATATATGGAAGCGTGTCGCCGACATCCTTGTACGAGCCCATGCCGCCCGTGTTTGGTCCTTTGTCGTCGTTAAATGCTCGTTTATAATCCCTTGTTTCAGGGAGTGGCACAAGGTGTCTTCCGTCACAAAAGGCTTGAAAACTCGACTCTTCGCCCTCGACCTTCTCTTCAACTATAACTGCGCCGTGTTTAAAATTATCCAAAAAATGCTCAAACAATTGTTCTCGTGTAGTAAAGTGGTCGCCCCACACGCCGACGCCCTTGCCCGCTGCGGGGGTATCAGGCTTTACTGCAACTTGATTTTCCAACTCGTCGAGCCAACTAAATAATTCCTTTTTCACTTCTTCGGTGTTTCGGTATTGCTCTGGCGAGAAAACTTTGAATCTCGGGTTTACCTCGGGCACAACTTTTTGGAAAAGGTTTCTCTGTGCGACTTTGCTTTTTTCTATGGCGTACTCTTTGGTGGGGCAGATGATGGGGATTTTTGTCTTTTTTTCTAAGGTGTCCCGTACGCCGTCGATTATGGGTTTTTCTGGTCCGACTATGCCGAAGTCGAGTTCGTCGGCGTGTTTTTCGGCGAATCGGCAGATTTCGTCAACGTTTAAATCCGAGATTACGACGTGTTCGGTGGCTTTTTGCATGTTGAAAGGGTTTTTTTGTTTGTCGGCGACGTACATCCTAACCCTGTAATTAGTGCTTCGGCTGAAAGCATCTAATATCGCTGTTTCTCTGGCGCCGTATGCGACTACGAGAATGCCGACTGATTCCATAAAACCACTGCCCGAAATTTATTGAAAGCGCACAGTATTTTAATCTATTTGCCCAGACGGTTTTGCACGAAATCTGGCAACTCGTAAATTCTGCCCTCTTCCTTGTAGCCTTTCTCGAAATATTCCCTCATCCATTTAGCCAGCCTATTCGCAAGCGGAGTCGGGTAGTCTCCAGTGGCGCAGCCGAAGCACAGTTCTTCTCTGCGTAGCCCAGTGGCTTCCACAAACCCCTCGAAGGACTGATAATTCACCGAGTCAGCGCCTATTTCCTTGGCGATTTCTTCGGGCGTGCGGGTTGAGCCGATTAATTCACGGTACGTCGCCATGTCGACTCCGTAGAAGCACGGTCCGATTATGCGTGGAAAGGTTATAAACATGTGCACTTCTTTTGCGCCCATCTTGCGGAGTTTTTCGACGACAACTTTGGTGGTGTCGCCTCGGACTATGCTGTCGTCGACGACTATGATTTTTTTCCCTTGAAACTTATGGTCTAAAATGTTAATCTTCTTGTCGATGGTGGCGTACCTTTCTTGCGGTAGAAGAATGAAGGCTCTTTCGCTCACATACCGATGTCTCCTTATAGCCCGTTCCCACCGCAGACCAGTTTCTTCGTGCAAACCGAAAGCGGCGTCGTCGCTTGTCTCGGGCAACGAAATAATCATGTCACACCTTCTCACGATGTCAGCATATTCTCTGCCGAGGCTTCTTCCGAACGCCTCCCTAACTTCGTACACGAATTTGCCGTTCATTTTGGAGTCTGGCCGCGCAAAATAAGCAAACTCAAACGCGCAAAGCGCCTTTTTTCCGCTGTTCACCAGTTGTTCCCGCTCAAAACCGTCCTTCGTCGCGAACACGAATTCACCTGGCTTTAACTCAAAATTGTGCTCCAAATTGTTAATGTTCAACCCCACGGTTTCCGAAGAAAATGCGCAAATTTTTCGGTCAGCACTGCATCCGCTGCATAACGGGCGTATTCCGTAGGGGTCTTTGAAAGCAAACAATTCGCCGTTCTGCGTTATTCCAGCAACAGAAAACGCGCCTTCAACTTCCGTCATGCAGATCTTTACAGAAGATACCAAATCCTTGCCACTGTTCAACTCCTTGAGAAGTTTTCGGCTAATAAGTTCTAAATCGCAGTCGTAGGTAAAGTTGGGGTTTTCGCAGCGAATCTCGTTGACCAGCTGTGTCGTGTTAACCACGTTGCCGTTGAAAGAAAGCGCAAACTTGTGCTGTCCGTTTTCTCCGATCACCGGTTGTGTTCCTCGGATCATTGATTCCTCGTCCCTTCCGCCCGAGGTCGTGTACCTAACGTTCGCGATGCCTAGGCTGCCTGGAAGTCTCTCGAGCCATTCTTGAATCTCTTTTTTCTTAATTTTCGGAATTAAGTCCAAGCCTTTGTAAACGTTAAATTTCCCATTATACGTCAAGAACCCGTACGACTGGTGGCCTCGATGATTTTGCGCCCGCATTCCCCAGTAAAGGGTCGGGAAAATGTAGTCTCCTGAGAAATTGACCGCTCCGAAGGCGCCGCACTCCATTTTTACATGGTCATCCATATTTTCATCAAATTATCAATAGTTATTTAACAGTTTTTATACATCATTATGTCAAACTCTAACCCAACAGACGATGGAAAAAATATGGATTTCCCGCGAGTTTCCGTGTCTTGGTTATGAATTAATAAGCGCTTGTGACATGTTTGACACTATTAATGGATTAATTATTCAGGAAGCGTCATTTCTTGGTCATATTCGGGTATTTTTCCCTTATTTTCTCGTCGGCGATTTTTGCAATCATGGCGTTTGAGATCAAAACGTATTTTACCCCGGTAAGTTCGGCTATATCGGCGGGTTTTTGGTCTTGCGTTATAAGGAGCATGTTGTTTTTCTTTGCATATTCCACGACGTCTTTGTCTTTTGCGCCCTGCAAACCCGCATCTTGAGCCGTAACCGCTGTCCAACCCAAAGTTTCAAAATATTCTTTCAAACCAGCGTACATTTCATCGAGCAGAAGCTTCAACTAACTCACTCCGCCTTTTCTTTTAATCTTGCATGTTCCACGTATTTATGGGCTTTTTCTCTAAAATGTCTAAAAAGTTTTTGATACAATCTTTAACAAATCCGAACGCGTAATAATGCCCACTATATTGCCTTTTTTTGCTACCAAAACGCCCGGGTGATCCTCGAGCAACGGGCGAATTATGCTTACGCTTGTTTCTTCTGGCACGATGGGTAATGGAGGCTCCATCACTTGGGCAACTGTGGCGTCTGCGATAGTTTTGCTTAGGTTTCTAATGATACTTTCTTCAGTTATCGTGCCGATTACTTTGTCTCTTTCAACGACGGGTAGTTGTGAGACAGCGTTCTTCATCATGATTTCGCTGATTTTCAAAATCTTATCAGCAGGCCTCGCTGAAATCACGTTTTTTGTCATGATTTCTCTGCATTTTTTCCCTTCGCCCTCGGTTAAAACTTGAAGAATCTTGTTCACTGTAGACAGTCGCGGGTCAACCTTGTTGTTTTCGATCTTCGCTATATGCGCTTGGGTTACGCCGATCAATTGTGCGAGTTGGCCTTGAGTTAAACCCGCGTCTTCTCGAAGTTTTCTCACCATGGCGCCCGTAATAATCATATCTTAATAACCACCAGTTATTTTTTATTCACCATTAATATCGCAAAGTATATATTTGTTGCTCTTAATAAGCGTCCGCCAAGGTTGGATAAATTCAATGAGAAACATAATGATCGACTGCCTAAAACAAACACCCTTGGAAGAAAAAAACTTCGAAATAGTCGAAAGAAAAGGCATCGGGCATCCTGACACTATCTGCGACGCCATCATGGATAGAGTTTCGGTAAACCTAAGTAAACAGTACTTGGAAAAATTCGGCGCTATAATGCACCACAACGCAGACAAATCTTTGCTTGTTGCAGGAGGAACAGAACCCAAATTCGGCGGAGGCACGGTAAAGGAACCCATGATCCTGATCTTCGGCGACAGAGCCACATTTGAAGCCAAAGGCGTCAAGATTCCGGTTAAAGAAATCGCAGTAGACGCGGCAAAATCTTGGATAAAAGAAAACTTAAGAATAGACCCCGACAAGCACGTGCGCTATCAAGTTGAACTGAAACCGGGTTCACCGGAACTCGTTGACATTTTCATGCGTAAAGGTAAGGTGCTCGGCGCCAACGACACATCGGCCGCGGTTGGATATGCTCCGATGACTAGAACCGAGAAAATCGTTTTGCAAACAGAACGGTTCATCAATTCTCCCGAGTTTAAGAAACGGTTTCCAGAGGCGGGAGAAGATGTTAAAGTGATGGGACTCAGAAAAAACGGTGACTTGCACCTGACTATAGGGATGGCTTTCGTCGACAAGTACGTGAACAGCGAAGAAGAATACTTCCAAAAGAAGGCACGAATTCTGGAAGAAATAAAAAAGTACGTGCAAAAGAACAGTAGTTTTGAAAAAATCAACGTCAACCTCAACACGTTGGATGTTAAGGGTAGAGGCGTGAACGGCGTATACTTGACCGTGCTTGGAACCAGCGCAGAGAGCGGCGACTCGGGTCAAGTGGGCAGAGGCAACCGAGTTAACGGCGTAATCTCCTTAAACCGTCCACTATGTTCCGAGGCAGCAGCAGGCAAAAACCCCGTGAGTCATGTTGGAAAAATATACAACCTCTTGACACACCACATCGCCAACCAAGTGTACAAGCAGGTTGAGGGAATTAGAGAAGTCTACATTTGGCTTCTGAGCAAGATAGGAGAACCCATAGACAACCCCGCCATCGCAGCGGCACACGTTATAATGAAAGACGGAAATTCTTTCAACGACGCCAGCCACCACATAAACCAAGTAATCGATTATGAACTTGAAAACATCGACAAATTCTGCGAAGACCTTGCCTACGGACGACTGCAGATATACTAAAAACTAAAAAAATCTTTTATTTTATTTGCAAGAATTAGTTCTCGGCAGGTAAGCGTCGCCACACGTCTGGGTTTTGGAATCTAACCTCGGGGTCGCGTTGGGTTCTAAGAGCCCGCCATAAAGAGTGAAACTCTTCTGAAGACAATCTCCTTTGGCTCATTCGGATCCCTCAACAGAATTCTAGAACACTGCTCTATATTTAAAACAAGTTTCTCGCAAGCCAATATATCGGAAAGAGGAATATCCGATTCTTGAAAGACTGTTCTGCTTTTTGACAACTTTTAGTGCCACCTGTATGGGGTTCTGTTAAAGGTTTTTATATGACGACGTTGGGATAACTATCTACCCTCCCTGAAGATTCTTTTCAAAGGAGGACACCGTCATGGCAAAAACCAAAGTCATCATTATGGGAGCAGCAGGAAGAGATTTCCATAACTTTAACGTGTACTTTCGGAACAACACAAACTACGAAGTTGTGGCTTTCACCGCCACGCAGATTCCAGGCATAGAAGGACGCGTCTATCCTCCCGAACTCGCTGGACCCCGTTATCCCAGTGGCATACCTATCTTTCCAGAAGAACAACTTCAACAATTAATCAAAAAACACAACATCGACCAAGTCATCTTTGCTTACAGCGATGTTTCGCACGAGTACGTCATGCACAAGGCTTCCCTTGCCCTTGCGAACGGCGCCGATTTTAGACTCATGGGACCCAACACTACTATGCTAAAGGCAAGGGTTCCAGTTATTGCGGTGTGCGCGGTTAGAACAGGTGCTGGGAAAAGCCAAACCTCCAGAAAAGTCAGCCAACTTTTAAAGAGAAACGGCTACAACGTGGCAGTTATCCGTCATCCTATGCCGTACGGTAATCTGGCTGAACAAGTTTGGCAGAGGTTTGCAACTTACGAGGACTTGGATAAACACAAATGCACTATAGAGGAGAGGGAGGAATACGAGCCTCACATCGCCCTCGGAATAATTGTTTATGCCGGTGTTGATTACGAAAAAATTTTGAGAGAAGCAGAGAAGGAAGCAGACGTAATCGTCTGGGACGGCGGAAACAACGACATCCCATTCTACAAGCCCGACCTTCACATAACCGTCGCTGATCCGCACAGACCTGGACATGAACTTACCTACTACCCTGGAGAAACAAATTTGAGAATGGCCGATATCGTTGTGATCAATAAGGCTGACACAGCGAACCCAAACGACATCGAAACTGTGAGGAAAAACATAAAAACAGTTAACCCCGACGCCGTTATAATCGAAGCAGCGTCGCCCATAACCGTGGACAAGCCAGAGGCGATAAAAGGCAAGAAAGTTTTGGTTGTCGAAGATGGTCCCACGTTGACGCATGGAAACATGCCCTACGGCGCGGGCGTAATAGCCGCAAAGAAGCTCGGCGCGAGTGAATTGGTAGATCCTCGTCCTTATGCTGTGGGCTCGATAGTAAACGCGTTTCAAAAGTTTCCTCATCTGGGCCCGTTGTTGCCGGCGCTTGGCTATAGCAAAGAGCAGATACAGGAGCTTCAAGAAACGATAAACGCCACACCATGCGACATCGTCGTTATTGGCACGCCCATCGACTTGAGGAGAATCTTAAAGATCAACAAGCCCGCGGTTAGAGCTAAATACGAACTTCAAGAACGTGGTTCACCCACACTTGAGGATATACTGTACAAACGTTTTCCTCCTAAAAAATGAAAAGCACCCGAGGCAAAATGAATGGAACCAAGCGTTTCACGTATTCAAATAAAATTCATCGTAGAGAATCAAGGCGAAGCGGAAGGCGAACTCATCCGTCACTTGGCGCCAAGAACAGTCGACTCAATCGTCAAAAAACTACCTATAGAAGGTCGTGCGGCGCTCTGGAAAGAAGAAGTCTATTTTGAAATCCCAGTGCGCACAGGCGAAGAAAAACCAAAACCCACAGTGGAAAAAGCAACGATCGCTTACTGGCCTATGGGAAGCGCGCTCTGCATTTTTTACGGCGAATCTCAACCGTACAGCCCCGTCAACATCTTAGGCAAGGTGACAAAAAATCTGGAAGTGTTCGGGCGAGTAAAAAGCGGAACTAAAATTAAAGTGGAAAAAATCTAACATTTTTTGGTTTCAACTGTTGTTTTTTCTTTCTATCAGTTCTTGGATTTCCTCAAGTTTGGTGGCGACTTGGACGCCTTTCTCGGTGAGTTTAATGACGCGTCTCCAGGGGAAATCTTTCTGCATTTCTTCTTGAATGAGATCAGCGTCTTTCAAACGTTTTATTATTCCGTAAATGGTTTTTTGGCCACCTTTTATTTGCCATCTTATGTGACTGACGGGTACGCTGCCTTCTTTGTGTAAAAAGATTAGAAACCTAATTGTACGAGTGTGTTCTAAAACCTCTATGCTCACCTTCTCTCCCGTCTTTATTGTTGATGCTTTTGTCTTATTAAGGGTTGCCAAATGTTGTATACCCATTTTAGGTAACCTAAAACGAAAATAAGATTTTTATAGAACATTGTTCTATATCTCTGTTGGTGCGGGGTCGCGTCTCATAGTTAATCAGTATGGCGAGAATGGCGCGATAGTCTCCTTTCCTTTCTCCCGCACCTTTCTTTTTTCGAAACTGAAATTAACACCCTTAGCTATTGTTTAGGTTTCTTGAAGTGAACTAGATGATTTCCAAGAATGAATTAGCGAAAATGATTGACCACACTAACGTGAAACCAACAGCTACCACCGAAGATATTAAACGACTGTGCAACGAAGCGATAAAATACGGTTTTAAATGCGCCGTGATAAATCCTACATACGTGCCTTTGGCAGTTAAGTTGTTGAAAAATTCAGAGGTATCTGTTTGTTCTACCGTGGGCTTTCCTTTAGGTGTCACCCTGCCCGAAGCAAAAGCTTGTGAAGCACGAATGCTCGCTGAAAACGGTTGTAAAGAATTAGACATGGTGATTAACCTTAGCGCTTTAAAGTCTAAAGATTACGCCACAGTGAAAAACGACGTAAAGGCTGTTGTCGACGTAAAACGATCATACCCCGACTTGATAATTAAGGTAATTATTGAAACAGGCTATCTCACGGATGAAGAGAAAATCATCGCGTGCAAATTATGCAAGGAAGCGGGCGCAGATTTTGTTAAGACTTCAACGGGGCTTTTGGTGGGCAAGGCTACAGTCGAGGATATTCGCCTCATGCGGAAAACAGTGGGCAACAAGATGGGAGTGAAAGCCTCAGCGGGAATAAGGACCTTAAAAGATGCCTTGGCGATGATAAAAGCTGGCGCCAACAGAATCGGAACAAGCACGGGTGTTCAGATAATCGAGGAGATTAAAGAGTAAGAGGATTTGATGCAACGGTGAAAGAACATTCTTTCCATGTAACACCCGAGTTGATGAAAGCCGCAGACGTTGCCACAAAACAAGTCTTGGACATAAAGAAAGGTGAACACGTATTAATCATCACAAACCCAGAAAAAGACGTATACGAAATCGCCCAAGCGATGTACGCCGCAAGTCTCAACGTTAACGCTTCACCGGTTCTTACGGTGCAACCCAGGAAAACCTCATTTGATTACGCCGAACCCGTTGTTATAGACGCCATCAAAACAGCACCAGAAGTAATCGTCTCCATCAGCGCCGAAAGAATGGGAAAAGACAGAGAGGCATTAAAAGATCCTTACAAGGGCACAGATGGGAAAACCTACACACACATTTTCGATTACTTGCTCTACGAAGCAAAAAAGATCAGAGCGGTTTGGTCACCAAAAACAACAGTCGACATGTTCATAAGAACCGTACCCGTGGATTATACAGAAATGCGAAAAAGGTGCGCACGAATAGCGAACCAACTTCAAAACGCTAATGAAGTGCACGTGAAAACAAAATTGGGCACAGACGTAGTTATCGGCGTTAAAAATCGCAAAGCAAAAGTGGATGACGGAGACTTTCGTTTGCCCGGCAAAGGTGGCAACTTGCCTGCTGGAGAGGTTTACATTTCGCCTCAATTAGGCATCTCACGCGGCGTCATAGTCTTCGACGGCAGCATCACCCTAGACGAAACAATAGTGATAAAAACACCAGTAAAAGTGAAAATCGAAAAGGGATTTATAGCAGAAATCGAAGGCGGGAAAGAGGCAAAAATGCTAGAAGCCTACCTCGACAAGGCAGAGGAGAAACCCTTCGAAATGGCAAAAAACGGCGAAATAGACGAGAAGAAAGCTAAGGAACTCGCAAAAAACGCCCGCCACATCGGCGAACTCGGTATCGGCGCTAACCCCAACGCAAGAATAATCGGCAATGTGCTAGAGGATGAAAAGGCACAGGGCACGGTGCATTTTGCCATCGGAAGCAACTATGATCACGGCGCGATGGCGCTTATTCACTCTGACGGCATCGTGAAAAAACCAACAATCATTGTTGACGGCGAACAATTGACGCCATAACGTTACATTTTTTCGGGTGCTTCTATTCCTAAAAGAACCAACGCGTTTCTTAGCACAATTCTTACTGCCTCAACCAAGGCAAGCCTCGCTGCGCTTAGTGGTTCTGGCTTGGCTTTTATGACTGGAAGTTTTGCGTAGAAAGTGTTGAACTTGTCGGCCACCGCGTTTGCGTAGTCGGCTATGGAGTGGGGTTTTAGGTTGTCGGCGGCGTCGATGAAAGTTTCGGGGAACCGTGAAAGCAAGAGTATGGTCTCGCGTTCTATGGGGTCGACGAGCAGGGTGAAGTTTGGTTTTCTGGTGGTTTTCGGTGCTTTTTTTAGTATGCTGCAGGCGCGGGTGTGTGAGTATTGCAGGTATGGTGCGCTGTTTTTTTCGAAGTTTAAGACGCGGTCCCACGTGAACACGACTGGTTTTGTGGGGTCGACTTCTGCGAGCGAGTATTTTACGGCGCCGAGGCCGACTGTTTTGGAGATTTTTTGTTTTTCGTCTTCGGATAAATCTGGCGAACGTTTTGAGACTTCTTCGTATGCGCGTTTTGTGGCTTCGTCCATGACTTCGTCAAACGTTATGTAGTGTCCCTTGCGGCTCGACATCTTGTAACCCGGAAGCGTAACCAAGTTGTAGGCGAAGTGAGTTAGGTTTTCCGCGTAATCGCCGTGCTTTAGGGCGTATAAAGCCAGTTTTAACTGCATTTGGGCAAGAGTTTGTTCCATGCCTACGACGTTGATTACTTTTTGGGCGTTTTTGAATTTCCAGAGACTGTAAGCGATGTCCCTGGTTGTGTAGAGTGTGGTGCCGTCCGCTCGCATCAAAGTGAGCGAAGGAACTTTGTAGTCGTCCCGTAAACCCAGCTTTTTCTTTAATTCAAAGTCTTTTGCAACTTTTTCGGCGTCGAACTCCAAAACATCCTTTTCCGAGTAAACGTAAGGTGTTTTTTTGAGCGTTTCAACTACGTTGCCTACTTCGTTACTCCATGAGAAGTTGCTTTCCCAATCCCAAGAGTCGTAAAAGATGCCCATTCTGCCTAAAGATTCTTTGAATCCTTCCAAAACTAGTTCGCAGACTTCTCTGATGAGCGTCTTTGCTTTGGGTTCTCCAGTCTCGTAATCGCGGTTCAGCGCGTTTATGACTGATTCCGGGTCTTTGTCCTTGCTTATTTCTTCTCGGAGTTTCTGGAAGAGTTCGGGGTGTTTGTCTTCCATTTCAGCGGCGACCGCGGTCCACTCGTCGAGTTGTTTTTGGATTTTCTGTTTTTCTTCGGTTGGCGCGTTTGTGTTTGTGGCGTTTTGTAGTTGTTTTTTTAGGCGTTGTATTTCAGTTATGCAACTTGTTGCGGTGTAGATTATGCCGATGAAATGGTCGGGTTTTCCTTTTGGTTTTGGTTTGCCGAGCTTGAGGTATCCGTAGGCTATGACTGCGGATTGTCGTCCCACATCGTCTATGTAATAGTGCCGTTTCACGATATGCCCTCGTGCCTTCAGCAACCTCGCTATCGCGTCGCCTAAAACGGGATTTCGCGCTTGGCCGATTGTTATCGGATGAATCGGGTTCACGCTTGTATGCTCGACGATAAACACGTATGGTTTCTCGGTTTCTACAAAGCCATACTTCTCGCCTAACGCTTTAATCGACCCTAAAGTCAAAGCCGCGAATTTTGGAAAATCAGCATAAAAATTAATGTAGCCTCCGACGGCTTTAGCCGAGACAATTAGAGAATATTTTGACACGTCAATTGCCTTGGCAATTTTTTCAGCTAATTCGAACGGTTTCTTTCCGGTCTGCTTCGCCAAATCAAAACACAAAGAAGACGCTAATTCGCCGAATTCAACGCTCGGCGGAGGGTTCAAGCTAAACGAAAACGGCTGAAGTTGAGGCTTGACTTTGGCCAAAGCATCACTAAGCGCAGTTTCGCATTCGTTGCGAAACTCTCCGAACGGGTTTGTCGAGGTCAACGCTTTTTTCCTTTCTTATTGTGGGTTTTCAACACGTCTGATGAATCAAACTTGCGATATATCTTTTTCACCTCAGATATAAGAGGCTTGGCTGGTTGGGTTCGGTTGGACGCGTCAGCGCCTTGTGTGTCATGTTCTGCTGTGCACATTTGCTTATAGTGGTTCGTGATTGAATTTTGCGGCAGTGCATCAAAAGTGCCAACGAAGATTCCTCACGTGGACATTTTTCTAATCGTGATCGTGGTTATGTTAATGTGCACTTTGGGCATGGAGAGTTTTTCGGGCATGGATCTAGGCAACACAACGGATTATGGGGTTACGTCAAGTTTCACGGTTTACACCGACGGCAAAAACTACTACGCAGCAGATAGCATAACTGGAAAGATCTATTACCAAAGCAGAAACTGCACACGGGTGGTTGCCGAGGTAATTTCCATAACCCCAGAAAGCGCCAGCATCGCTTTCAAAGCAGGTGTATATCCCTGCAATATTACAGTAAACAAGAAGCTGAGCATTTCGGGAGAAGGCAGAGCAACTATCATTATTCAAGGAACCATCACGTTTAATGCTGAGATGATTAATGACACGCCGGCCAGTCACCATGCTTTCTTACAAAACCTAAGAATGGAGGGACAAAATAGGCTTAAGATTGGCGTGAAATACGAGTCGTCCGTGCCGAGTGTGCCACTGATAACCATACAAAACGTGGACATTGAAAACTACACGGAATACGGGATATACTTCGCCAACGCAAGCGACTGCGTCTTCGACAACGTGGTAATCGGGAATTGCGCTACCGCCATCCACTACACCACAAACCACAATT
>JAWBOF010000011.1:0-783 GCA_038826685.1 Bathyarchaeia archaeon | reverse complement strand
CGCATAACCGGACTATACACAGACGCCCAAATTTTCCTAAGTGGCACTGTTTTCAGTTCGATGCAAAACACGCCAGCTATTGCTGATTTGGTCTTGGACAACGCGTTTGGAACGATTAGTGGTTGCTGGCTCGAAAATAACAAAGACCCGCCTTACGCGCCGAACATAGACATGCCGAACACTTGCTATCGTCCTCTAACGATAAGCGGATGCTTTTTCGCAAACAAGGGCGGCGACATTATTAGAGTACGCAACGCATTCAGTGTTTCGATGATTGGCAACTTTTTCACGCAACAACCCAACTCTGGAAACGGCTGGTGCGTCCATGGAATTCAAGGCACATTGTATTGGAACGGCAACCAGTTAGACCCAGCGTTTTCCTCCACACTAAATATGATAAGGCTGGAACCAAACGCATCGGTGAAAATAGTTTCTCCTTAATGCTTATTCTCCAACGCCAATCGTCTAGCAGGAAGACCTATTAGGGCTTCGTATTCATAGATTATTCTCGCCGTCACGGTCCACGCCTCTAACGTTTCACGATCAACAGAAACTACGTAATCAGCCCATTCCATCACTTCGTCCGAAAACGTGCCGTGGGGAAAACCGCCAACGATTGCCAGAGGATTTTTCTTATTTGCAAATTCAGAAACTGCCTGCTCCATCGTTCTCGGCATGCCATCTTGACTAAACACGATGGTCCTATCAGGCTTCAAATCCCTAACCAGCTGTGGCAAGCTGACATTTTTGGTTAAAGTAAGTAAGGGAGGACCTTTCGGAGGA
>JAWBOF010000010.1:0-14011 GCA_038826685.1 Bathyarchaeia archaeon | reverse complement strand
CTAAATTCCACGACAACGTCAAGATAAGCAGGATTGTCCTTGTGTCCACGTCGGGTTGGTGGGAAGTGGGCAACTTCGGCACCGTGGTCAGGATAGCAGAGGAACTGGCAAAAGACGTAGGTCAAGAACTTGCAGCTAGCATACTTAGACCGCACGCTTTCTTAATGGGCGAAAATAAGAAGAAAGCAGAGAAAGCCCTAAAAGCAACGAAGCAGGCAGGCTATCAACTCGTGAAGGACGGGCGAATAACCAAAGAAACCCTCGAAACTATCAGCCAGCCGCTTGTTTCAGAAGAAGACCTTAGGAAATGGTACAACGACAAATACATGAAGGCAAAGAACAAAGCAATTCCATAAACTTCCCACAATCATTATCGAAAGTATTCCGCCAATTTTCTCGTTTTTGTTCTGTGCAAAACCTCGGCACATTTCTTTGGGTCTAACACCTTGTAATCCAAGTCTAAAGAAGCCAATAAACGCTGCATGCCTTTAGCTATGCTCGGTGCGGCTAAAACGCCCCTTACCTCACGGTTAACCATACCCCGAATTGCTTCTACATACTTGGATAACTGTAATGCTGCTTCTTTGCCAGCAGTCTTACGCTTTATTTCCACCACCACGAATCTTCCTTGGGCATCTTCACCATATACGTCCAAGAACCCGGGCTCTATGTGCTTCTCATAACTGATTGGTTTAAAGCCCTCCTCTATTAACGATGGCTGAACAAGAACCGCCTTGTGCATGTCCTCCTCGCTTGCGTAAAGCGAAAATTCGCCACTATCAGTCAAGCTCAGAGCCGTAGCCAAATACACACGGTCAAAAAAGATGTGCACGGCTTCGCGAGGTTGGCGTCGTACAGCACTGACCTCCAACACGCCATTAACCACACGCGTATTGAGCAAGCATCCGGGCGGTTGCCAATTCACAGGCTCGTACCCACTAGACCGGTGCACCAGCACACTGCCATCATCCTTCACCATCACAACCCGCTCACCTGCCTCCAGCCTGCTACTCGCACGACCACGGTAATCCACCCAGCAATTTCCTACCAAAATCAGCGTTTGTCGCCGTGCAAAGGTATCCTTAATTAACCGTTCTGCTTCTTGCACTGATGGATTCTCGAGTACCACAACGGGCTTTGCCAAAGGTGCAACCGTCCGCAACACCTTTTACTATCAAAACAGCACAATAACCTTTTTGACCCACAAAATGCCCAGCCAGTGGAAACGGAAACGAAGCGTAATTCGCCATTACGACCGAACAGCAAAAACGTATGATACACAATACGGAGAAGAACAGGATGCTAAGATAACAGCGGCACTCGAAAGCCTAAACCATACAGACAGCTCTGCCGTTTTGGACGCTGGATGCGGAACAGGGCTACTTTTCCATCACATCGCCAACCACGCCAAACTAATCATAGGCATTGACACCAGCAAAGCTCTGCTTAAGCAGGCAAAAAGCAAAGCCCCAGCTAACACACATGTCATCCGTGCAGACGCCGACCACATACCCTTCCATGACAAAACCTTCACTCTAGTATTCGCATTCACGTTGCTGCAGAACATGCCACAGCCAGAGAATACACTTGAGGAATTAAAGAGAGTGACACGCCACAATGCAAGAATCGTAATCACCGGACTAAAGAAAAACTTTACAAAAGAAAACTTCACCCAAGTATTAGAAAACGCGGATTTGGAAGCAGTAAGCATGAGAATTGATGAAAAACTGAAAGACTACATCGCCGTTTGCCGAAAACGCCCTACGCTTTAAGAACTCTTAGCAAGCTTCTTCTTTAACAGCTCACTCACAGTTTCAGCGTTCGCTTTTCCTCGCACTCTTCCCATAACAATGCCCATCAAGGCTCCAAAGGCGCCGGCGCCACGTTCGGCAACAAGTTTCTGATTAGAATGAACAGTCTCATCAATAATTTTTTCCAATTCCTCTGCGCCCAGCGTACACAAACCAAGCCTTTTCACGGCGTCAGTCACGGATGCGTTTTCGTTCTTCGCCAGCCAGCGTATAATGTCTGGAATCGCCTCCTTCGCTAACTCGTCAGCCGCTATCATGTGGAAAAGAGTCTTAAACTGCTCGTCAGAGACGTTCTCGACAGCTACGCCTTCGCGCTTGAGCGCCTTTAAGGTCTCTGTTAAACTCACGGCCGCGGTCGTCGCCATGGTTTTGTGTTGCGCTATGATTTCTTCGAAAAGCAAGCCGTACTCCGAGTCTAAGACTTGCTTAGCTAACTTTTCATTTAAGCCATATTCCTTCATCAGTCGCTTCATTTTCTGCTCAGGCAACTCGGGCAATCTCGAACGCAACCCTGCGATGTACTCCGCCGTCACTTGGATGGGTGGCACGTCCGTCTCTGGGTACATTCGTGCAGCGCCTGGACGGGGTCGCATGTAGCGTGTTGTGCCGTCTGGGTTGGCGGCGCGAGTTTCGTCTGGAACGCCCATTAGTGCTTCTCTCGCTCTTTCCACGACAGCTTTTAGAGCGTCAAACGCGTTTTCTTTGGAGTCGGCGACAAAAACGACCGCGTCTTGGTCTGTGGCGTTCATGGTTTTTTTGAGTTTTTCAGTTTCTTCTTTTGTGATGCCGTAGGCGGGTAACTCGTCTGTGTGGAAGATTCCGCCTACTTTGCCCCAGAACCGTGCGCGGTCAGCCATTTCGCTTCCTAACCGTATGCCCGTGGTTAGTTCTTTTTTCAGTAATCCAGCGAATTTTGGTAGCTTAACTGCGAATACTTGTTTGCCTTTGCTTAGCGCGGTTTTGATGACTTTGCAGTCGGTTTGTTGAAAAACAGGCGTGACGTTCGAGAATTCTTCTTTTAGTTCTTCTTTTTTTATCGTGCGTTTTTGTAGTTCTTCTTTTATTTTGATAAGGTTGAGTTGTCTTTCCACTTCGCGTTCTACAACGACGGAGACGAGTTCGAGTTCTTGGACGCCCTTTATTTCGACAAGCGCGCCGTTCGGAATGGACACGTTCAAGTCTTGACGAATCGAACCCAGCCCCCGCCTCACTTTTCCAGTGGCACGCAGTATTCGTCCGATGGCGAGGGCGACTTCTTCCGCTTCTTTTGGCGAATAAATCACGGGTGCAGTTGCGATTTCGATTAACGGTATGCCCAAACGGTCAATTCGGTAGCGGATTATGTTGCCTTCTTCGCCGGTTTTTCGCGCGGCGTCCTCCTCGAGTCCGATGTGTTGTATTGGGATTTTTTTGTCCTTAACCGTTATTTCGCCGTCCATTGCCACGACGCACGTGCGTTGGAATCCCGTGGTGTTGGAGCCATCGATGACGGTTTTTCGCATGACATAAATCTCGTCGATGGGTTTCGCGTTCATCAACAAAGCCACCAAAAGCGCGGTTTCTAGGGCTTCAGGGTTAAGTTGACGCGGTGGTTCCTCGTCCATTTCGACTAGGCAACTGGTTTCGTTGTTTGCTTCGTACAAGATTTTGACGCCGTTCTGGAACTCAAAAAATGCTGCTGGGTCGATTTGTCCCAGTTCGCTCTGCGTAGGGCGCAAGCGTCGGAGGAAAGTGATCGTGGGTCCTTCGGTGAAAAGTTTAGGCGGGCAGTTGCAGAACAGTTTCGCAGATGTGTCGAGTTGCTGGTGGATTTCGAGGCCTGCTTTCAAGCCCACCTTAGCATAGTCAACCGTCATGTCATTTCTCCTCCTCATATATGCTACATGGGGAAAACTCGTGGGCGATGTTTGTTTTTAAAAGACGCTTCGCCTCGTCCTCGTCTTTTGTTTGACCTAAAACCCACATAAGTTTGACCAAGGCGGTTTCAGCGAGCATGTCATCGAGTGGCACAACGCCTATGGCAAGAAGGTCTCTTCCAGTATCGTAAACAGTCATGCCCAACCGCCCCCAGATACACTGGGAAGCCATAGCCACTATCACATTTTGCTCAATCGCCTTTCGTACGGCTGGAAACAGATGGCTTCCAACGTGACCAAGCCCGGTTCCTTCGAGAACAATGCCTCTATAACCGTTGTCCACGTGCCAATCGATCGTTTTCGGGTTCATGCCGGGATAAAACTTGACAAGCGCCACTTTTTCGTCAAAATCAGGCTTTAACACGAGTTTACGGCTGGGCTCGCGCTTGTTATAATCTTCCACAAGCATAGATAATTTTCCGTCTCTTAACCTTGCAACAGGCAAAGCGTTTATCGATTTAAAGGTGTCTCGCCGGCTAGTGTGACATTTTCTGACTTTGGTTCCGCGATGAAAAACAATTGCCTCGTCCGAAATGCTCTCATGCATGCCCACAACGACCTCTGCAAACGGCGCGGTTGCGGCGGCTTGAACAGCGCCCAAAAGGTTTGTCGCCGCGTCTGAGCTGGGACGGTCTGCTGAACGTTGCGAGCCGACTAACACGACTGGGACGGGCAAGTTTTGTAAAGCGAAGCTTAGTGCGGCGGCTGTGTAGCCTAGCGTGTCGGTGCCGTGGGCGATGACTATGCCTGACTTGCCTTTCTCAACATGCTTGGCGATGTTTTTCGCGATTTCTGTCCAGTGTTTAGGCGTTATGTTTTCGCTGAACAGGCTGAATACGATTTCGGCGTCTATGACGGCTATGTCTGCGAGTTCAGGAACCACGCTGTACAAGTCATTCGCGGTCAACGCGGGTCTCACACCGCCCGTTCGGTAATCGACGCGGCTTGCGATTGTGCCGCCCGTGCTTAAGATGGCAACTTCGGGCAGGTTTTCCTTTTGCTTTGGCAGTGGAGGCGGTTGAAAGGCTGGCTTAGCGCCGACTCCGACTCTTTCGATCTTGGTGGTCGGAGTGATTTGAACGCCGACGTTGTAGCCGTTTCGCATTTTTAAGACTATGTGTTTGTGGTCGCCGTTTTCGCTTCTTGGGATGAGTATGCCTTCGTAGGTTCGATCATCCTTAGTCACTCGTAGAACGTCGCCGATTTCTACGCCGGCTTTTTTCAATGCTTGAAGCGCATTTCCTTTGTAGCCAGAAAGTGTTTCTTTATTCATGCTTTTTTACTCCAATTTTTTTGACATGTACGGCCCATCGTACGTGTAGCCTCTGCGCATGTAGTACTGTTTTGTCCCGAGCGCACTTATAACTGCAACCTTCCCGCAGCCGTATTCTTCCCCTGCGACCCTCTCGGCTTCGGCTAAAAGAGCATTGCCATAGCCTTTGTGTTGCCACGCTTTGGATAAACGTTTGCCCACGGGAACCATAGTGCCATAAACATGCAGTTCTCTTACGATTGCACAATGGGTTTTATTTATTTCTGGGCGATGCGCTTTTTCTGACGGGACGCGCAGCCTCAAATAGCCCACGAGCACGTCGTTCTCGATGTCTTCGGCGGAGATGAACACGTCTTCGCCGTTGTTTGCTGATTGTTTATGCATCAGAATTTGGATTTTTTCTAGACAAGGATTCACACCGTCTTGGAGCAACCGGTGGCCTACCTCGCGGCATCTTATGCAACGACAACGCACTCCCTGCGCTTTCAGTTTTTCCCGAACCATTTGACGAAGGTTACTCTTTTTGACGCCCGCGGCTATACGGTTGGCGGGAATGTCTCTTTGAACACGCATAACCCGTACCCAAGGCGGGATGATTTTCTTGATTTCGACGATTAACTCTGCTGCCTCCTCGGTTGTAAGAGGCTTATATTCGCCGTTTTTCCACCAATCATAGGCTCTCGTGCCCTCGATGACGAGGCAAGGATAGATTTTTATCATGTCGGGCATAAAACGGCTATCAGTAAAAACGGTTTTGAACGCCTCCAGATCACGTTTGAAATCCGAGCCGGGTAATCCCGGCATCATATGGTAAACAATTTTCAAGCCTGCATCTTTAAGCGTCCGAGTGGCGGCGACTACGTCTTCAACTGTGTGTTTTCTGCCCACCAAGCCATAAATAGCATCATCTGGGTTTTGAACGCCAAGCTCCACCCGCGTAACTCCCATGTCCAGCATGTGGTCGACGTGTTCTTTTTTTGCCCAGTCCGGACGGGTTTCCACCGTGATGCCTACGTTGCGGATTCGACTGGTTTCTGCCAGTTTTTTTGCTTCTTGGAGCGAGCCTGTGTGTTTGCCGATTATGGCGTCGAGACATCGTTTAACGAAGGTTTCTTGGTATTCCAGCGGGGTTGCCGGGAAAGTGCCGCCCATAATGATGAGTTCTATCTTGTCCACCCTGTGCCCGATGGCCTCCAACTGGCGAATGCGACTTTGCACTTGCTTGTACGGGTCGTATTGGTTTTGTATCCCCCGCATCGTAGCAGGCTCAAAACCCGTGTAGCTCTGCGGCACGCCCACAGACGGACCGCCGGGACAGTAAGCGCATGGGTTCGTTTGCGGGCATGGATAAGGCTTCGTCATAACGGCGACAACCGTCACTCCAGAGATTGTGCGGGTGGTTTTTCTCCGCAGGAGAGGAAGCAGTTTGCGTTTTTCCACGGGTTTTAAGTAAGTTATGAGTTGTGAGTTGGATGGAATCTGTCCGAGTTTATGCTTGCCAGCGACGCGGATTTTCTGCAGAGTGACATCTTGCACGGTTGGGTTGGAGGTTTTCATGAGGTTTTCGATGATTTTGCGGCAAGCAGTCTTTTCACTCAACTGGGCACACGACGCTAAGAATATGCACTGCAGACCATAAAAATAAACCTACACCAAAAACAAGCCATCATAGTGCTAAGCAGAAACGATACTAGGAAGGAGTGTGTTCCCTCTCAAGTTTCTTCGGCTAAAGAGGGCTAAATGCTCTGTTTTGGTGATGTCGGGAACTCGTGGCCGCATTTTGGGCATTTTATTCCTTCACAATGAACGAGTGAAGGACAACTTTTGCAGGCAAAGGCTCTTCCGTAAGAAACGTCGAAGACGAACCCGCATTTTGGACAGCGCACTACGTGTTTTGTTCTTGACAAGCCAACATTGCCCTCCGCAAGCATCCATGTTAAACAGTCTCGTGGCGGTTTAAAGAGTTTCCCAATCATAAGCATGAATACTGACACAGTGTTATCAAACCTTTTTAATCATAAAACCCCTACATTTTGCAGACAAAAAACTATTATAGACAAAAAATGAATTTCAGTAAGCCTTGGTAGGTATGCATGTCCGATACCGCGAAAATGCAAAGGTCAGAACTCTATAAAGACCGCTTAGTCCAGATGTTTCTCAGCAAGTTCCTAAGCGGAGAAATCACCAAACTCGAGCCAATCTACGACCTCGAGCATGGATACCGCTATCCACTGGTTGAAAAGATTTTAGGCGACCCAGCTAAGGTGGAAGAGTTTCTGAAACGGTTGGCCGACACGGGCATTCTAAACAAAGAACTCTACGACAAAACCCTCTATTGCCCAAAGTGTGGTTCAGCAAAAGTTTCTATCCACTACAATTGCCCCTACTGCAAATCGTTTAACGTTGAAAAAAGCGCCTTAATAGAACACGTGCCGTGCGGATACATCGACACCGAACAACGTTTCCGCGAAGGAAAAAAACTCATCTGCCCCAGATGCCACAAAGAACTAACAAACGTAGGCGTCGACTATGAAAAAGCAGGAGTTTGGTGCACCTGCAGCGATTGCGGCAAAAGCTTCGACATCGCCGTGCCCTCGCATTTCTGCCGCGACTGTCACTTCACGTTCACTTTTGAAGACGCCGTGTTTAAGGATTTGTACACCTACACACTCAGCCCAGAAGCAGAAAAAGAAGCCTCCCTAGGCTGGACGATGATAGCACCAATAAGACAATTTTTAGAAACCAAGGGATTCAAGGTAGAAACACCGGGCTTTTTGAAGGGAAAGTCCGGTGCAAGCCACATCTTTGACGTCACGGCCTTTAGGAAGAGCATGGAGAAAGATTTGACGGTGATAGACGTCGCCACGGCGGTCGAAGAAGTCACTGAGCAACCCGTCATCGCACTGTTCGCGAAGATTTACGACGTAGCTCCAGAAAACGCTTACTTGGTAGCCATCCCAAAAATAAACGAAAACGGCAAGAAAATGGCAGGTTTGTACAACATAAAACTTATCGAGGCAAGAAACCACAACGAAGCACTGGAAGGCTTGACAAGTTTCTTCAGTAAAACAACAAAATAGCCGTTCTTAAGAATAAACAAAAATGTTTCCCCGTTCCGTGACTGCCTTTAACATGTACTGCCCGTCGGGAAGGCGAATGGTTACGCTGGTGAAAGAAGCGTTCGTTCCAGAGTTAATATAAAAGCTTACTGCGTAACGGGTGTGGACCGTTGAGTTTATGACCCACATAGCCACGACGTGCGATGTCACGGCGCCGCTGTTCTTGAAGGAAAAATTCGTCACTTTAACTCTTATGCCCAGAAAATCTATTCTAACAGTCGTCTGTGTGCTATCAGCCATCGTGTCGTGAAACTGGACAAACAGTTTTCCATCACTACTGTGCACATAGTCTTGCCATCCATCGCCAATGTTTACTCGATAGTAGTCCCAGCCAGTTGTGGTTGTCGGCGTAAAACTAGTTACGTTAAATCCGTTGTTGCCGTATGAACTTGCGGTCCAATTGTAGGCTTTTAAAACCCACGCTTCACCCAAATCTGAAGCCCGAAATTTCAGCACAATCTCGACGCCTTGAATGTGAGCCAACGGGAAAGCCGCCAAGTCGACGATAAAAGTTCCATTTATGTCTAATCTGCGCGGGTTGCCTTCTCGGAACGTTTCGAAACTCGCGTCATCGGTTCTAGTGTCCAAGTATGAACCTGCCGTGCGGCTTCCAAGGTTTATTTGGTACTCGCTTTGAACGGAAAACCATTCTGAATGCGAAGTCGCCGTGAAGCTGAGGTTTTCTTGCATTCTTTCCAAGTCGTATTGGTTCATGGTGTAACTCCATAAGACAATGTTCGCGACAATGACTACGACTATCACGAGGCTTAGAACCACGGTTATCACGGTGCTGACGCCGTGTTTGTTTTTCTTAAACTTACGGAGCCAAGTAATAGTCCGCAACTTGTGTACCCCTGCCAGTCGAAACTATAATGTGGTATAAACTGCCTGAAACCCAGCTGAAAGTGATGTTTAACCATCTGTGCTGCCCTACGTCCAACGTGAACGGGGCAATTGGTTGTATGCTTGAATTCACGTAAACATTAGAAACAGAAATCGCCACTTTACCCACGTTACTGATGTAGATGCCTATACTGCCGGGTTTAAACCACACATCCTCAACAACGAATCGTTCTCCCATTCTTTGATGAAGATTATCCGAGATCACATAAGCCGCCGTAGCCGCAAGAGACATAGCCGCGACTGCGATGACCGTAAGCAGAAGACTACTCAAAACCGGCGTAATTGCACGCTTATTCTTGACAAAAACTACCAATTTTTCCCAGCCAGCCCTCCTACAAAAACAGCTTCAAAGCGAAAAAGCCAATTAGCAGAAGAATCAAACTGTGTTTCAAGCCGCCGTAAAGCGTGCCCTCGCCCATCTTTCCAGCGACGAGTCCACTGAAGAATGCTTGGATGGCGCTCATGTGAAAGAACAATCTTTTTGCGGCATCTGGGCTCAAGAGAACATTCCCAAGCAAAGCGTCCTCGCTGATTTGGGTAAAGAACGACCTAAAGAGCAGAACAATGGTGAAGAGGAAGACGAAGAATGCCACGTAAATGATGGCTAAATAAGGACGAGTATGGGCTCTTCGTTCTTTTTCCAACAGCAAAGTCGACTGCACAAATTTACCTATGGGCTCAAAAACTTTCTCTACACGACCTCCCGCATGGCTGGCTTCGATTACAAGAGGAACTGTTCGTTTCACCAGCACAGTGTCTACGCGCTTTGCGAAGGATTCCAGCGCTTCTTCAAATGACGCTCCCCAAGCCATTTGCGAAACCATCTTCTTCAACTCCTTAGTCAACGGTCCATAATCCCTCCTCGACGCTTCCTCCAAAGCCTGAGGCAATGTCATACCCGTCTGCTGTGCTTGCACAATCGTGCGGAAAAGGTCGGGCAAGTGCTCATCAACAGATTTTCGCCAACGATAATCGATAAAATTAATCACGGTGGGTGGAAAAATTACCACCATAACGGCGATGACCACGTATTCATCAAACGTCGAGGTACCGAAGAACCAAACCGCCGCGACGGCAAGTATAGCCAAGCCTAAAGCGACTGAGATGACCCAAGCGGCTTTTTTCTCGAGACTTCCAACTTTAGGCATGGTTAATACCTCGGCGAAATCATGTCCAATATTATGAGGAAGACTATTGACCCGATCGGCAAACCGATGTAAGTTAGAAGGCTAAGCAAAAGATTCGGGTTAAGCAGCCCCGACCCGCCACCCAGCATACCCATGACGGCTAACATAACAACCAGCATCAGCGGACCAGCCACCAGCAAAGTCACGTAGAATTCTGCTAAAATCGACAGCGTGTCAGAGAACTTTTTCAGGGCAATGTGCTTCAGTTTCATGTACTGCTTGGAACGACTTGTCAAATAAGCCGCCAAATCCCCGCCAGAATGAATCGTCCCGATGAAGCCTTCTAACATTTCTTTAAACCTCTCCGAAGGTGTCCGCTTAGAAGCATTTTCTAACGCGGATATAATGTCAAAGCCGAAGAGTTCAACATCACGAACTATGCTTCGAGCCTTAAGCAACACTGATTTGGAAACGTTCGCGTCCGCTAAAGAACGAAAAATACGGTCAGGTGGCACACCCGCACCTGCAAGAATCGCCATGTAACTTGTTGTGAACGGCAGATTATCCTCCAAATCTCTTTTTGCACTGTCCAAACAGTAAATTGGATAAAAGTAAAACCCGATAATAGTGAACGCGCCTCCAAACATGGCTCCACCTAACCCGAAAAACAAAGCCGGCGTCATCGGAAGATGAACTGCAAGCATCAGAACGAGAGGCACAAAGACAAGGATAGAAAAAGAAACCAACAAACTAGCGAGAATCGCCAAGCTCACATACGCCCTAAAACTAACCTTCAACTCTGCCCGTTCCAAATTGACGTCTAAATCCTTGAACAACGGCAGAATCGGCGCAGTTTTCTCACCCACGAGCTGATAGGCAAGCGCTTGTGGCTTTATCGTGCCCGTGCCCATATTGTTAAGCCATCGGTGAACACGTCGAGTTATTGGCGAAAAAGGTGGACGCAGAGCACGAGACACGCGGGTAAGTAATCGTCTAAATCTCGCGCTCAGTCCATTCATTCTCATGCTCTTCCCACCCTTGCCTTTCGATAAATCCGCGCTGGGTCTGCGTAGTATTCGCGGATTACGTTGGCCACGTCTGTGTAACGTCTAATGTTGTTTTTCACCATCCATTCCAGCACCGTTTTTCTTCGCATAAGTTCTTTGCGAACCTCGGCTTCTTCGAGCCCAAATTTTTTCATGTTTCTCTCCAAAATCTCGCTGCGGTCGGAATACTGGAAGGTATCGTTTCTCGCGTTCCATCGGAAAACCTCGTTTATCTTGAATTCCTTCGTTTCCTGATTGAGCCCAGCCATTTCCGCTATTGAGAATACTCTTCTGGCGGGTCTGCCGTCGATCTCAGTTCTGATCTGCACCATAATAACGTCGATCATAGTCAGCAAAGAACGCGGAATATTCATCGGTTCCGACTCTAACCTGTGAATGACCGAATCGACCGATTCAGCGTGTATCGTGCACATACCCAAATGACCAGTTGCCATGGCTTGGAAAAGCGTATAAGCCTCTTCCCCGCGCACCTCGCCGACAATGATGTAGTCGGGTCTTTGGCGAACTGCGGCTTTAAGCAAATCAAAAAGAGTAATCGCCCCAGCGCTCTTGTCTTCAAAACCATAACCGACCCGCACGACTGATGGTATCCAGTTTTCGTGGGGTAAATTAAGTTCCGCCGTGTCCTCGACGCTGACAACTTTTAGTTCTGGCTTGATAAACATGGATAAACAGTTAAGCGTACTCGTCTTGCCCGCTGCCACACCGCCCGCCACAAGAACCGATGCACGGTTCTCGATGATGTACCAAAAATACGCCGCGATGTCTGAGGACAATGTGTTAAAGGCTATCAAGTCAGAAATCGTGAGAGGGTCAACACGAAAACGCCTAATCGTGAACGTAGAACCACGCCGAGTAATTTCGTTACCATAAGTCAGTTGAATGCGACTTCCGTCGGGCAAAGAAGCATCCAATAAAGGCGATGCAATAGAGACGTTTTTCCCAGCGAGGTAGGCAAGTCTGACTATGAAGGAGTTTAGTTCATTTTCTTCTTTGAAGACTATATTGGTAGGCATCGACTCATATTCGCGGTGCCACACGTACAAGGGGATGTTGACTCCGTCCGCAGAAATGTCTTCGATCAAATGATCTTTCATAAGCGGATCTATCTTACCGTACCCAAGGAAATCGCGAATAACATAGTAAAGAAGTTTGTCAACCGCTTCCTCAGCGATTTTAAGTCGATAATGTTTAATGAGTTCTCTAACCTTAGCCTCAAGAAACCTCTCGGCTTTTTCTCGGGTCTCCAAATCCTTCGGGGTAATCGAGATTTCCTCCATCAATAAAGACTTAATTTGCTTCAGTTGAGCCTCTTCTTCGGGCAAAAGGGTAGGCTCAATAACTTCATACCGAGTTTTCTGCGTAGCCGGATCCCTTATGACCGCGGCGTACACAAAAGGCTCCTTTATAGGATACACTTGCCGAAAAACCGAAGTTGTCCTTTTCTTACGTGCCTCTTGCTCAACTGCAGCCAAACCTTATCAAACCCCGTAAATCATGAACACATGATGCAAACATCTTCAGAGAGTATTCTCAACAGATATAGAGAATATGCAGACTTAATAAATTCTATGTATCAAAAATACACGAACAGCCACGTTAGAATTTCAAGCAGCCCAGAATGGAACCTTCTTCCGCATGAGCTTAAGGTATTCCTCAAAGACCTCTTGTTCATCCACTGTGAGTTTTTCCTTAAATTTTGTTTGAAGTATTTTGGCGTGGTTTTCTGGAATTTTAACATAAAGTATATCCTTTTCGTCGATGTGGCGTCCGACGATTGGTTTTTCGAGGGAAATAGCCACTTGCATGCTGATTCTTGCTTCGTGTATGGTTTGTCCTTTGTCTTGAATCTGAGAAATCTCTCCTACGTCTGCGCCGTCCTTCTTCATGAGCGTATATTTCGGTTGTATCCGCCCGCCCAACACTTCCACGCCGACGATAGCAGGCCTGGCTTTTCGGAAAACATAACCCGGAAGTATTACGATTTTTCCAGGTTTAATCAATTGATCATATTCTCTCTGCAGTTGCGTTTCTTGCTGATTTTTCAGCCAAGCAGTGTAATCGTCGACAAGATGGTAGATAACGTTACTTTTGAATATTGGAAGTTCGTGGTCTTTTGCTTCAGCCTCGGCGTCTGGAAGCACCTTCACGTTAAAGGCAAGTATAGCGCCGTAAAGAGGCTCGTGCTCCTTAACAACCAATGCTTCGGTTACGTCGCGTTTAGACACGTCGCCCACATCTGCCAAGCGAATTGGAACATTTACCCGTTTCAAACTTTCCGCAATCGCTTCTAAAGAACCCAAAGCATCAGTTTTCAACACTACGCCCTCGATGTCTGTGGCGATTTTCACTCTTTGGACTTCTTCGGAAACCATGCGAACGTACTCGTCTACGCGGCTTTCGTCTGGAATAACGTATAACGGTGCGCCGGCTAACGCGTTGTCCAAGTCGGGGGCAACGATTTTTACTCCGACCGCGGCAGTCACGGAATCGGCCGAGGTGAATTTGTCTCGAGGGTCGCGGATTTCGTCTAACGGTTTCGGAAGAAGTATGGCACGGGTTCTTGTGACTATGGGTTTTTCTTTGCCGCCGATTACGATGACGTCGCCTTTTTGGAGCACTCCATCGTAGATTACCGCGTTTACCGTGATGCCCAAGCCCGACTCCTCCTTAACCTCGAGAATCGTGCCCTTTGCGGGGCCTTTTGTTACTTGAAGCTCGCTGGTAAGGTATTGTTGTGTTAAGCCGACGAGAACCGCGAGAAGCTCCGGTATGCCTTCACCAGTTTTGGCGCT